>NZ_JBHSHY010000027.1:0-63724 GCF_042653205.1 Paenibacillus sp. GCM10023250
GCCGAGCTTGCCCTGCAGCTCGGCGGAGCTGGCGGGCGGCGCCGGCCAGCTGGCGGACGGCTTCGCCGCCCTGGCGAGCGGCGCGTCGCAGCTCGCCGCCGGCTCCGCCGAGCTGCAGGGCAAGCTCGGCGACGCCGCGAGCCAGAGCGCGGGCGTCACCGGCACCGACGCCCTCTACGACATGTTCGCGAATCCGGTCCATGTCGAGGAGCAGAAGCTCACGAGCGTGCCGAACTACGGCACGGGCTTCGCGCCGTACGCCTTGTCGCTCGGCCTGTTCGTCGGCGCGCTGCTGTCGACGATGGTCATCCCGATGCGCGAGACCGGCACGCAGCCGCGCTCGGGCTGGAGCTGGTACCTCAGCAAGGCGCCGCTCTTCATCGGCGTCGGCATCGCGCAGGCGCTGATCGCCGACGCGATCCTGCTGTACGGCATCGGCCTGCACGCCAACCATCTCGGCGCATTCGTCGGCTTCTCCATCCTGACCAGCGTCACGTTCATGATGATCGTCCAGTTCCTCGTGACGCTGCTGGATCAGCCGGGCCGCTTCGTCTCCGTCATGCTGCTCATCCTGCAGCTGACGGGCAGCGCGGGCACGTACCCGGCGGAGCTCGTGCCGGCATGGCTGCAGCGCATCGGCGAATGGCTGCCGATGACGTATTCCATCCGCGCGTTCCGCGAGATTCTGACGGGCAACGAGCTGCGGGTCACGGGCGGCTGCGCGGCGTTCCTCGCGGTCGTCGCCGTCGTCTTCGCGGGGCTGACGCTGGCCGTGTTCCAGCTGATGTACCGCAAGGAACGGATTCGCGGCGCGGAAATGCCGGCCGAACTGACGGCGTGATGCCGGGCTTGACGGGGGAAGGCTGACTTCATTGGAAATGATGATAACGACGACAAGGGCGGGATCCCCGGCGCAGCGCATGCTGCCCGGCGATCCCGCCCTTTTTTTTGGACGATGCCGGTATTGGCTGACTTCCGCTTCTGGCCTGAGGAGCATTATCCCTCTGCGGGCGCGGACGTACGCTTACGAATTAATGAACACCGTCGCGATCGGCTTCCGGTATTCGACCTGGTAGCCGAGCCCGCGCGAGAGCGCGGCGAGCGGCAAATACGTGTAGGCGGTGCCCCCGGACGTCTGCAGGAAGGCCGGCGTCTCGAGCGGCACGGTCCGGCCGTCGACCTTCATCGTGTTCGCGCCGATCGTGAACGCGACCTTCTTGCCGTTCGAGCCGATCGTCGCCGTCCGCGTCTTCGGCTCCCAGTTCAGCGTCGCGCGCAGCGCGTTCGCCACGTCGCGCATCGGCAGGAACGTCGCGTTGTCCTTCAGGACGGGCTTGTTGCCGCCCTTCAGATCCGCGCCGTTCACGACGACGCGCAGCGGCGTGCCGGCGGGAAGCGCGGCCGGTTCCCGGTAGCTGCCCCAGATGCCATCGGCGAACGCGCGGCCCATGAGATCGTAGCCGTATTGGTTCGGATGGATGTCGCCCTTCGCGATGTACGTGTACGTCAGCTCCTTGCCGCGGAACGGCTTGGAGACGTCGACGGCCCGGACGTCGTAGCCTTCCTTCCCCAGCTTGGCGGCGAGCGCCTCGTCCAATCCTTTCAGCCGGTCGACGGCGGCGGTCAGGACGCCGTACTGCGACGGCGTGATCGCTTTATTGATGACGGACGGCGCAGGAACCGGCAAGTACTGGTCCGCGAACACGATCGTCGCCTTCGGGTTCAGGCCGAGGATCGTCCGCAGCGACGACTCGAGCTGCGGCATGTAATCGTCCAGCATGGCGTTCAACTGGTCGCCGAGCTCCGCGTCCGTCAGTCCGCCCTGCTTGATCGCGTCGAAGATCGGAGTGAAGTCGTTGCCCCCGATCGTCACCGTCACGAGAGCGGCCTGCTTCAGGTCCGCGGCGAGCGCGGCCGTCTTGGCCACCGTCTCCGGGGCGAGCGGGTACGTCGACAGGTTCTGCTGGACGTCCTCGGCGGTGATCGTCTTGCCGTCCGCCGCCGCTTGCAGGAATTTGCCGAGTCCCGGCGTCCTGAGCGCGATGATGCCGTAGTTCTTGAGCTCGGCGCGGCCGTGGTACAGCGCCTGCTCGTAGACGCGTTCGGCGTAGCCGTACGGCACGGAGGCCGTATTCATGCCGAGCTCGTACCCTGCCGTGAGCGAATCGCCGACGGCGACGATGCGAAGCGGCTCGTTCGCCTGCGCTTTCGGCGCGGCGGGTACTGCCGTTGCCGCGTAGGCCTGGACTCCGGCTGGCGCTCCTGTGCCCCCGCTCGCCCGGCCTGCCGCGGCGGCGCTTCCAGCGCCCGGCGCTGCGGTGAGCAGCAGAGCCGCCGCGAGCAGGACCGCGAGGCTTGACGGTTTACGAATTGAATGGAACAAGGCCAACACATCCTTTGCATAATTATGCGTCCGAGTGAAAAGAAATGTACAAATAGTACAAGGCTTGCCCGCGGGTACGCGTTGCTTCGTTAAAGAACTCTTATCACTTGCATAAAAATATTAAATTGATATCGATTGGGGGTAATGATAAAATAATATAATAACGAAAATCCATCTAGATCCTTGCTTTGCCGAGGGATGCTGATGAATACGGCATTTTTAACCAGCCGCAGCTCAGCGTCTTTTTTTGAAGCGAGCCATGAAAGTTCGGAGGAAGGTTTTTCATGCTACCTCCATTGTACGCGATCTTGGCCCGGAAATGAAGTCGCGACCGATGCATAACAATCCATCCCTTGGGACGTTCCCAGGATGCGGCCAGGGACCGGGGGGCCCCGCCGTTTGCTTCGTTTATCCAAAAATTTCTTTATAGAAAGGTTGCATCCACGTGAAAGAGAATCGTTTAGGATTGCCGCCGAAGCAAGGCCTGTACGACCCGCAGTTCGAGAAAGACGCCTGCGGCATGGGCTTTGTGGCCAACATCAAGGGATTGAAGTCGCACACGATCATTCAGCAGGCGCTGACGGTGCTCGAGAACATGGAGCATCGCGGCGGGCAGGGCAGCGAGCCGAACACGGGGGACGGAGCCGGCATTCTGCTGCAGATTCCGCACGCGTTTTTCGCGCGCGAGATGAAGGCGCAGGGCGTCGAGCTGCCGGAGAGCGGCGACTATGCCGTCGGCATGCTGTTCCTGTCGCAGGACGAGCGCGTCCGCGGTATGCAGGAGCGCGAATTGGAGGCCATCATCCGCGAGGAGGGCCAGACGCTGCTCGGCTGGCGGACCGTTCCGACCAACGACGAGAAGCTGGGCCAATCCGCGAAGTCGGTGAAGCCCTACGTGCGCCAGGTGTTCATGGGCAAGGACGCGTCGCTGCAGGATGAGCTGTCGTTCGAGCGCAAGATCTACGTCATCCGCAAGCGCGCCGAGCTGGCGATCCGCTATGCCGGCATGGAAGGCGCGGACACGTTCTATTTCTCCAGCTTCTCGAGCAAGAAAATCGTCTACAAGGGGATGCTGACGACGGAGCAGGTCCGCTCGTTCTACGTGGATCTGAACGACGAAGCCGTGGAAACCGCGCTCGCGCTCGTGCACTCCCGCTTCTCGACGAACACGTTCCCGAGCTGGGAGCGCGCGCATCCGTACCGCTACCTGATCCACAACGGCGAGATCAACACGCTGCGGGGCAACGTCAACTGGATGCACGCCCGCCAGACGCTGTTCAAGTCCGAGTTGTTCGGCGACAGCCTGGATCGGATCAAGCCGATCATCAACCCGGACGGCTCCGATACGGCGATGTTCGACAACACGCTGGAGTTCCTGTATCTCTCCGGCCGCTCGCTTCCGCACGTCGCGATGATGATGGTGCCGGAGCCGTGGGCGAACCACGAGGGCATGAGCGACGAGAAGAAAGCCTTCTACGAATACCACAGCACCTTGATGGAGCCGTGGGACGGACCTGCCGCGATGGCGTTCACCGACGGAACCCAGATCGGCGCGATTCTCGACCGGAACGGCCTGCGTCCCGCACGTTATTATGTAACGAAGGACGACGTCATCATTCTCGGTTCCGAGGCGGGCACCGTCCACGTCGATCCGGAGAACATCCTGTACAAGGACCGTCTCCGTCCGGGCCGCATGCTGCTGGTCGACACGAAAGCCGGCCGCATCGTCTCCGACGAAGAAGTGAAGGCGCAGATCGCCGCCGAGCACCCGTACCGCGAATGGCTCGACGAGCATCTCGTCGGTCTCGATGAGCTGCCGGACGCGCCGGAGCTTCCGGAGCCGGACCACGAGACGGTCGAGCGGCGCCAGCAGTCGTTCGGCTATACGTTCGAGGACCTGCGCAAAGTGCTCGAGCCGATGGCGGGCAGCGGCGTGGAGCCGATCGCGTCCATGGGCTACGACGCGCCGCTCGCGGTGCTGTCGGAGCGTCCGCAGCGCTTGTTCAACTACTTCAAGCAAATGTTCGCGCAGGTGACGAACCCGCCGATCGACGCGATCCGCGAGGAGATCATCACGGCGACGGGCACGACGCTCGGACCGGAGCGCAACCTGCTGAACCCGGAGCCGGAGAGCTGCCGCCAGATTCGCCTGGCGACGCCGGTGCTGTCCAACGAAGACTTCGCGAAGCTGCGCCACGTCCGCCGTCCGGGCTTCAAGTCGATCACGCTGCCGACGCTGTTCACCGCCGCCGACGGCGAGGAAGGGTTGCGTTTCGCGCTGAAGCAAATGTGCGAGGCCGCGGACCGCGTCATTAAGAAGGGACACAACGTCCTGATCCTGTCCGACCGCGGCGTGGACCGCGAGAACGCGGCGATTCCTTCGCTGCTGGCGGTATCCGCCCTGCATCACCATCTCATTCGCGAGGGCACGCGGACGAAGGTCAGCCTGCTGCTGGAATCCGGCGAGCCGCGCGAGGTGCATCACTTCGCGCTGCTGCTCGGCTACGGCGTGAGCGCGGTCAACCCGTACTTGGCGTTCGAGACGCTCGACGACATGATCCGCCAAGGCATGCTGAAGGGCGTGACGCACGAGAAGGCGGTCAAGAACTTCATCAAGGCGGCGACCAAGGGCGTCGTGAAGATCCTGTCCAAGATGGGCATCTCCACGATCCAGTCGTACCGCGGCGCGCAGCAATTCGAAGCGGTCGGCCTGACGGAAGAACTCGTCGACGCGTACTTCACGTGGACGCCGACGCGGATCGGCGGCATCGGCCTCGATACGATCGCGGAAGAGACGCTGAAGCATCATAACCGTGCGTTCGCCGAGCAGGAAGGCCGCGTCCGCGAGCTCGATTCCGGCGGCGAATACCAATGGCGCAAGGACGGCGAAGACCATCTGTTCAGCCCGCAGACGATCCACACGCTGCAGATGGCTTCCCGCGCGAACGATTACAAGCTGTACAAGAAGTTTTCCCAGCTCGTGCAGGGCGAGGACAAGAAGCATCTGACGCTTCGCTCGCTGCTCGATTTCAATTATACGGCGGAGCCGGTGCCGATCGACGAGGTCGAGCCGGTCGAGTCGATCGTGAAGCGGTTCAAGACGGGCGCCATGTCGTACGGCTCCATCTCGAAGGAAGCGCACGAATCGCTGGCGATCGCGATGAACCGCATCGGCGGCCGGTCCAATACCGGCGAGGGCGGCGAAGATCCGGCGCGCTACATTCCGGACGCGAACGGCGATTCCCGCCGCAGCGCGATCAAGCAGGTCGCTTCGGGCCGCTTCGGCGTCACGAGCCACTACCTGGTGAACGCGGACGAGATTCAGATCAAGATGGCGCAAGGCGCGAAGCCGGGCGAAGGCGGGCAGCTGCCGGGCCGCAAGGTGTATCCCTGGGTCGCGGAGGTGCGCGGCTCCACGCCGGGCGTCGGGCTCATCTCGCCGCCGCCGCATCACGATATTTATTCGATCGAGGATTTGGCCGAACTCATTCATGACCTGAAGAACGCCAACCCGCGCGCGCGCATCAACGTCAAGCTCGTCTCCGAGGCGGGCGTCGGCACGATCGCGGCGGGCGTCGCCAAGGGCCGCGCGGACGTCATTCTCGTCAGCGGCTACGACGGCGGCACGGGGGCATCGCCGCTCGCGTCGATCCGCCATGCCGGCATGCCGTGGGAGCTGGGCCTCGCGGAGACGCACCAGACGCTCATGATCAACAACCTCCGCGACCGCGTCGTCGTGGAGACGGACGGCAAAATCATGAACGGCCGCGACCTGGCGATCGCCACGCTGCTCGGCGCGGAAGAATTCGGCTTCTCGACGGCGCCGCTCGTCGTGCTCGGCTGCATCATGATGCGCGTCTGCCAGCTGGATACGTGTCCGGTCGGCGTCGCGACGCAAAATCCGGAGCTGCGCAAGAAGTTCATGGGCGACCCGAGCCACGTGGCGAACTATATGCTGTTCGTCGCGCAGGAATTCCGCGAGATCATGGCGGAGCTCGGCTTCCGTACCGTCAACGAGATGGTCGGCCGCGTCGACCGTCTGCAGACGAAGGACCTGATCGACCATTACAAGCTGAAGGGCATCGACCTTCGTCCGCTGCTGCACCAGATGGACGTCCCGCAGGACGCCGCGCGGTACAACACGCAGGCGCAGGATCACAAGCTCGAAGAGTCGCTCGACCTGCAGAAGCTGCTGCCGCTGGCGCAGCCGGCCATCGAGACCGGCGAGCGCGTCCGCGCGACGCTGCCGATCACGAACATCAACCGCGTCGTCGGCACGATCGTGGGCAGCGAAGTGACGCGCAAGCACGGGGCGAAGGGCTTGCCGGAGGACACGATCTCGTTCCACTTCGTGGGCTCCGCCGGCCAGAGCTTCGGCGCGTTCGTGCCGAAGGGCATCACGCTCTCCCTGGAAGGCGACTCCAACGACTACGTCGGCAAAGGCCTCTCCGGCGGCAAGCTCATCGTCGCGCCGTCGCCGAAGGCGACCTTCAAGGCCGAGGAGAACGTCATTATCGGCAACACCGCGTTCTACGGCGCGACGAACGGCGAAGCGTACATCCGCGGCATCGCGGGCGAACGGTTCGCGGTGCGCAACTCCGGCGTGAACGTCGTCGTCGAAGGCGTGGGCGACCACGGCTGCGAATACATGACGGGCGGGCGCGTCGCGATCCTCGGCGCCACGGGCCGCAACTTCGCGGCCGGCATGTCCGGCGGCGTCGCGTACGTCCTGGACGAAGCCGGCGACTTCTACAAGCACTGCAACATCGAGATGGTGCTGCTGGAGCGCGTCGAAGACGCCCGCGACATCGACGAACTGCAGGGCATGCTGAAGCGCCACGCCGAGTACACCGGCAGCGCCGTCGCCGACCGCCTGCTGTCCGACTGGGACAATGCCTTGACGAAGTTCGTCAAGGTTATCCCGAAAGACTACAAGCGGATGCTCGAGCAGATCGAGAAAATGGAACAATCCGGCCTCGCCGGCGAAGAAGCGCTCCTGGCGGCGTTCGAAGCCAACATGAAGGAACTGGCGCGCGTGGGCGGGAATTAAATTTATCGCTAAACAAAAACACTCGAGTTCAGCCAGGCTGAATCTCGAGTGTTTTTGTTGTTCCTATTAAGCGGTTGAAAGCCGAAAGCCTAGCGAATGCGCGTACCAATCCGCCGTTTTTTGAATGCCTTCTTCAAAGCATATCCGAGGCATCCATCCCAGTTCTCGCATGATCTTGGAGGGGTCATTGGCATAGCGGTAATCCTGCGCCGGCCGGTCCTCTACAAACTGGATCAACGTTGGGGGTTTATCGAGCAGCTGCAAGATATGGCTTACGACGTCGATTGTTCTTCGTTCCTGACGCGCGCTGATATTATAGGCTTCGCCGGGACGGCCGTCGTGCAGGACGAGGTCAATTGCTTGGATATTATCCGTGACATACAGCCAGTCGCGAATGCTCTGCCCTTCGCCGTGAATTGGAATCGGTTTATTTTGTAGAGCGTTCGAAATCGTCATGGGTATTAGTTTCTCCGTGTGTTGACGAGGGCCGTATGTATTGGCGAACCGCACGAAGTTAACGGGAAGGCCATAGGTGAGATGGTAAGATTTCACGAGGAGGTCGGCAGAAGCTTTGCAGGCGGCGTAAGGATTATTAGGAGCAATGGGAGAACCCTCCGTGAAGTAACCCGTATCGCCTAATGCGCCGTAAACCTCATCCGTAGAGATTTGCACGAATTTACTGACATAATTTCGTAACGCAGCTTCAAGCAGCGTTTGGGTACCGTTTATATTGGAAGTAACGAATAGAGTGGGTGCGGAAATGCTTCGGTCGACATGCGATTCGGCGGCAAAGTTAACGATGGCATCGATTCGATACACATTCATGACGGATTGGACAGCTTCGAAGTCACAGATATCAGCCCGCACGAAATGATAGCGTTCCGTTTTACTGATATCGGCAAGGTTGTCGAGATTACCCGCGTACGTGAGCTTATCATAATTAATTATCGTATAAGTCGGATATCGATGAAACAAATACCGGATAAATTGACTGCCGATGAAGCCGGCTCCTCCGGTGACCAGTATCGTTTTCGGAGTGTCGGGAAGCAAGAAGTCACCATCCTTATCATGATTTGGAAGGATTCTACCATTTGTAGAGGGCTGAATACAATAAGCTTTAAGTAACTTTTAGATAAAATGAGATGAGTACTTCGAGCCTGAATTGTGAAGAAAGTGTTAGGCTCACTAACACCTACGGCCTTTTCTGGGAAAATCGACAAAATAAGAATTAAAATATGAGGAAGGACCCACAACCTTCGACATTCTTTTTGGATTGGACTGTATATAATAGAAATACAGTTGGCAGGTGCAGAATAGAACAAAAAAAGATAGAGATTAAAGGGAGAGGTTCTTAGTGGCACAAATGCAGACGAGAAATCGGATGTTGGGGAGTAGGGGCAGTAGTATGATGAATAAGCACAATCAAGACAATGATGGAAGTACAACTTCTCAGGCTGTAGAGTTGGATGTTGTGGTAATTCTTGAGCAACTTGGCATCGATCGTAAAGACTGGCCAGCTGACCTGCCACCCCTGTGAGACAATCATTCATAATCAACAAATTGCATACATATACATCAGAGGATGAAAAACCATAGTCGGTTTTGCCGGCTATGGTTTTTTCTTGCTAATGATAAGGTTATATGTGCTAGGTTAAGGAGGCTGGAATCAGCTACTGCAATCGACCTTTATTGTCTATTCATGTTGCGAGCGGCGCGTACGAAAGCAATGAAATTGCGAGCTTCCTCAGGTGATAGTTTGACACCATCTATAGTTAAATCGAATTTCCGAAGGATTTCTTCTTCGGACAGCTCCAGTTGATCGACGAATTTTCGAACGGGCTCATCCAAAGTGATGTGAGGTATAGTGGTCCGTCCAACTAAGTAGTCAACGGACACGTTGAACAAATCGGCGAACTTCGACAATGTCTCGGAGTCAGGTTCGCGACGATTTTTCTCATAATGGGATAGCGCTGCGCGGGAAATACCAAGTAGTCCTGCGGTCTGTTCTTGAGTCCACCCCCTATCTTCCCTCAACTTAAAAATGATATTCCCAATGTTCATATTTCTCCTCCTAACTAGCATTATCTCCATATTATAACGAAACGCTTTCTAATGCATGTGTAGTTACAAAACGTCGCAAAAATGTGAAAACATTGAAAAACCTATTGACATGTTACGTTCTGTATCGTAAAGTTTAAAATACAGATTGATACGAATCGTATCTGAAGACCCTATATTGCATCTTATCCAATCGTTCGCTTTTTATTCATTTGTCGGTTTTAAAAGATTGGTGCTTGTGTCAAAAGGACTGGGAACAACATTAAAATCATTTAAATTGGAGGAGCGGTAAGTGGAACTTAAACATTACTTTGCAATTATTAAGAAAAAGTTCTGGCTGGTATCAGTGATAGTAATAATCGTCTGTGGGGCAACTGCATTTAATAGCATTATGTTGACGACACCGTTCTATCAAGCAAATGCGAAGTTAATTGTTAACCAGACGAATCAGAAAGACGGAGATAATGTACCAAGTGTAGGTCTCGTACAAGCGAATATAATGATGATCAATTCCTACAAGGAAATTATTAAATCAAGTGCGATTTTGAAAAAGGTGACAGCTGAGTATCCAGATTTACGAATTCAGGCATCGAATATTAGCGTTGTCTCTGCGAGCAATTCCCAGGTTATGAACTTGACATATACCGATACTTCTTATCGTTCAGCAGCCGCTAAAATCAATGCAATATCCAATGTATTCAAAGAACAAATTCCATTGATTATGAATGTTGATAATGTAACGATTTTAAACGAGGCGGAGATGGGCGCGGATTATGAACCGGCACCAATCAATACGAATCCTATTATGAATATCATTTTAAGTTTTGTTATTTCTTTCATGCTTGGTATTGGCATCGTGTTCCTATTGGATTACATGGACAATAAATTCAAGTCGGAACTCGAGTTGGAGAAAGAGTTGGGTTTACCAGTATTAGGCGTAATCCATAGAATTCATGCCAAGGATAAACGTCAGATTAGCGTGGCGCCAGTTTCAAAAAAACGACAATTAGGAGAAGGGTCTTATGCGACAATCAACCAATGATCGACATTCGATTAATATTGTAAATACTCAAACGGCAGTGTCAGAGGTGTTCCGTACGATTCGCACAAATATCCAGTTCTCTTCCAGCGACTCTCCTGTCAAAGTTATTATGGTTGCTGCTGCTCAACGGGGTGAAGGAAAAACGACAACAATATGTAATCTTGCGGTGGCCTTTGCGGAAGAAGGTAAAAGCGTACTACTAATTGATGGTGATTTGCGCAATCCAAAACTTGATCAGCTGTTTTCATTTAAGGGTCGGGATGGGCTAAGTAATGTTTTGGCCAATCAGGTATTTTGGGGCGACGTTGTTGCCGATACAGGGATCCCAAATTTATCAGTGTTGGTGTCTGGTCCTATCCCTCCTAATCCAGCGGTATTATTGGGAAGCAATCGCATGAGTAAGCTCGTGGAAGAAGTGAGAAATAGATATGATGTGATTCTAATCGATACGTCTCCAGTCGGCTTGGTAACAGACAGTATCGTGCTTAGTACGTATTGTGATGGGGTTGTAATGATCGTGTCGTCAGAACAATCGGATAAACAGATTGTCAGAAAAGCAAAGGCAAGTTTAGAACATGTGAATGCTCGTATTCTAGGTGTTGTATTTAATAATTTGAAGCAAAGAAAAGCTCCAGCTTATTGACCTGTGGGGTTTCCAAGTAAAGTTTAGGTAATGTCTACTGAACCTTTATCACTGTAGATACTCGATCACGCTGTGGGCAATCTGCCTTAGACATCCATTGTCGAGGGTGTGATGTGAGGAGGGGTTAAATGCCCCCTTGCATAAACCATAAAAACAAGAGTTATATTTTCTTAAATATAGCTCTTGTTTTTATGTTTTTAAATGTTATCAGTTTATGCCAAATATAGATAAATTAAATATAAGGCTAGGGTGATGAGAAATGAAGAAAGTTAAAAAGGCGATTATACCTGCAGCGGGTCTTGGAACTAGATTTTTGCCGGCTACCAAAGCGATGCCGAAGGAAATGCTGCCCATTGTCGATAAGCCAACGATACAATACATTGTCGAAGAAGCGATTGAATCGGGTATTGAAGACATCATTATCGTGACAGGCAAAGGGAAGCGGGCTATCGAAGATCACTTTGATATTGCGTTTGAATTGGAGCAAACTCTGTTGGAGAAGGGTAAACTTGATATTCTGGAAGAGGTCAGGAGATCTTCCAGTGTAGAAATTCACTATATCAGACAAAAGGAAGCTCTGGGGCTCGGTCATGCGGTTTGGTGTGCAAGAAATTTTATTGGAAATGAACCCTTTGCTGTTCTGCTGGGCGATGACATCGTGCAGGCTGAGGTACCCTGCACAAAGCAGCTCATTGAACAATATAATCAAACAGGTTGTTCGGTTATCGGTGTGCAATCCGTTGAGTGGGAGCAAACGAATCGTTACGGGATAGTAGATCTGATCGACGGCGAAGAATCGCTATATAGAGTAAAGCGGTTTGTAGAGAAGCCTCCAGTCGGCCAAGCACCTTCGAACTTGGCGATCATGGGAAGATATGTGCTGACATCGGATATCTTCAAGTACCTGGAGAGTCATGAAATCGGTGCAGGCGGAGAAATTCAGCTTACGGATGCAATTCAAAAGTTGAATGAAGAACAAGGCGTATGCGCGTATGACTTCAAAGGGATTCGGTATGACGTTGGCGAAAAGCTGGGATTCATCCTTACGACATTGGAATTCGCACTTGTCAATCGAGAATTGCGGCATCCGTTATTGTTGGCTATGGAGGGATTGCTGGAACGCGAACGTAATGTAGCATTTCATGCTAGAGGTGAAAAATAATGACGTCACCCCATCAAAACGATGCGGAAGTAATAATGCAGAATACAACTTACTATGCGGCAGCGAGTACATTGTCACAGGAAATAGGGAGTGCAAATGCTTTATCACCGGGCTTAAGGAAGCCGACAACCTTATACAGTGTATTCAAAAGGGGGATCGATATCTTTGGCTCCTTCTTCGGTTTGTTATTACTGACTCCCGTGTTTATTATCATTTCGATCTTGATCAAGGTTGAGGATCCGGGGGGGACAGTTTTCTTCTATCAGACAAGAGTTGGGAAGTCCGGAAAGCACTTCAGAATGTTCAAGTTTCGCTCCATGGTCAGCAATGCGGAGCAGCAATTGGATCATTTGCTTGGGAAGAATGAGATAAAAGGTGCCATGTTTAAAATCAAAAACGACCCGAGAATTACCAAGGTGGGGAAATTCATTCGCAGGACCAGCATTGACGAACTGCCACAACTCGTCAACGTGCTGCGTGGGGAAATGTCTTTGGTAGGTCCGCGTCCTCCCCTTCCAAGAGAGGTACTGCAATACACGAATTACGACAGACAGAGACTTGAAGTCGTCCCGGGATGTACGGGATTGTGGCAAGTTTCCGGCAGGAATGACGTAGGATTCCACGAGATGGTTGAATTGGATTTATACTACATAAATAACTGCAATGTAGTAATGGATTTGAAAATCATGTTTAGAACGATCCTCGTTCTGTTTGGGTCCAAAAATGCATTTTAATTTCGGTGGGTATAGATAGAACAGGTGTATCGGTGAGCAATGAGATGAACGCTGTTCTGCTATGCCCCGAATAATTAACAAGAGTAAAAACTAGAAGGTGATCCGGATGGAGCAGACAATCCGCTCTAATTACTCAAATGACAAATCGGTCTTGCTTTATTTATGTTATCCACTGCTGTTTCAGATCGCCGCAATGCTACTTACCGTTAACTTGCTGGACATCAAATTATCGTTACTGTTTATCGTTTTGAACGCTGTTATATTTACTTATTTATTTATCTACTACATCAATAATATTACGTTGATGATTATTAATATCATCATCATGATATCATTTCAGAATTTGTTCATTGGGCTCGGGGATATGCTATCTGCCTATCAAAGCAGCGGATTGGCACTAAGGCCGCTACTAATCTACAAGGAAATAATTTCCGTTATTGTTTTAGTGTTATTGTATCTTAAAACGAATAAGAAAATCCGTATAAACAATTACGAAAAGATTGTACCTGTACTTGTTATATATTTACTTATAGAATTGCTAATATCCGGAGCTCAAATGGAATCGAAATTATATTATCTGAGGACTTATTTGATCCCTTTCGTCTGTTATTTGATCGGTAGAATGGCCTACTTTGAAATGAAAACCAAAAGCGGCATAAAACCGATCATAAATACAGTGACGGTAATTGGCGTTATGGCAGTCGTAATTGGCTTTATCTTCTTGCTGATTAGCGTCGATTCCTCACTTTGGAGAGACATTTTCCATCTAGGATTGATTTCTGAAGCGAAAACAGGCAGGTATGAAGATTTCCCTAGATGGTATACGCCCATTGGCCCTTTATATTTAAGAAGAATGTTTTCGTTCTTTTTTGATTCCATTAGCTTGAGTTATTTTCTGATTACTTCGTTAATCTGTTCAATGCTGATCAGGAAGAGAATCATGCTTCCCATACAACTGCTGCTATTTGCCGGTCTGATCTTTACTTTTGGTAAAGGCGCAATTGGAATGCTGTTGATTTTGATGGTCATCATCATATGCATACACTACATGAAAATAAATGCTAAATGGTTCGTTACCGCTTTTCTAGTAGTAATGGGCATCGCTTATGAGTTCGTTTACAATTTTAATTTCCGATCGAGTGCCTCGGTACACTTTGACGGGTTAATGGGACCGCTAATGAATATATTTTATAGCCCACTGGGGCACGGTCTAGGGATTGGGGGCAACTACTTTGCTATCCTAAACAATGTCAAGGCGTGGGACATCAGTTCAACCGGAGCGGAGAGTTTCATCGGCGTCATGATCTATCAGCTCGGTTTTCCGGGTATTGTCATGTTCCTGTTCTTCTTCATCAGCATGATGAGAAACTTACTATCGGCTTATGCAACCGCCGACAGCGAAGAGCGCTTTAGGTATATCGTATTATACGCAACGGCATTCTCAATTCTTATCGCATCGCTCTTCCAGGAGAGTACGATGGGCCTGAATTATACGGGAATATTGTTTATGCTGATTGGATTCTACGTATCAAAGTCGAAAGAGTTCAACGTACGGCAATATCAAGCGAAAGGTGAGAATGTATGAAGATTAAAGTATTGATTGTAGGATCTTCTCTCGAGGATAAAGGCGGAATTGTGACCGTCATCGAGAATATTCTGCAAAATGTAGATCGAGAGATGGTGAACATTAAAACGATCTCTACCTACTTGACCGGATCGAAACTCCTACGAATATGGACTTATTTCACAGGGATTCTGTTACTGCTTGTTAATTTATTTGCATTTAAGCCAGATATCGTGCATATACATATGTCTTATAAAGGAAGTTTCTATAGAAAATCACTTATTATCTTGCTATTAAAGCCATTCAGAGTACCGGTCATAACGCATATCCATGGATCAAGCTTTAAGGACTTTTACGCTGGTATGTCGCCTATGGCCAGAAGCTATTGCTATTATATTCTCAATTCCTCTACGAAAATCGTTGTCTTATCTAAAGAATGGTATCAATTCTTCAGCACAATCGTTAACAAGGATAAATTGAAAATTCTCTATAACGCGGTGAAGCCGCCGCAACTCATTCGTACGAAAGAAGAAAATCCGTTTCCTGTATGCTTATTCCTCGGAAGAATGAGCGTACGGAAAGGGATTTTTGATTTATTAGAGGCTGTTCAAATGATTAAGAGTCGAAACATATGTACCAGATTCATTCTTGCAGGTGACGGTGAAGTGGATAAGGTCCGTTCGATTGTCAAAGACAATTGTCTCGAAGACTATGTCGAGGTTGTTGGATGGGTTGACAAGGAAGAGAAAGATGAACTGCTGCGAAAGTCAGACATCCTTATCCTGCCTTCCTATAACGAAGGGCTTCCGATGGCTATACTTGAAGCGATGTCTTTTGGCCTGTCAATCATTAGTACGACGGTGGGTGGAATACCTGAGCTTGTCATTAATGGAGAAAATGGATATTTAATCCAAGCTGGCGAGGTAGACACGTTATGCACCAGGATTGAAATGTTGGTAGACAACAAGAAATTAAGACAACAACTAAGAAACAACAACATCAGACGAATACGGGAGGATTATCATATTCAAGTTTTTGTAAGAGAGTTGACAACAATGTATCGAAGTTTAAAACAGGTGAGGTGATGAAAAGGTGAGTAGAAAAATTTGTCTGATCAGTTCTACCGGAGGTCACTATGCGCAATTGAAAGAAGTAATGTCGATGGTGAAGAAGTTTGAGTATTTCGTCGTTACAGAGCGGAGCAAGATGACGGAGATGGCTTCCGAGCGAATCTATTACTTGCGGCAGCAGGAAAGAAGCAACATTTCCATTTTCCTCAATCTGTTTATCAACTTTTGCATATCGCTGTACATCTTGCTGCGCGAGAGGCCAAAGATCATCATTTCTACAGGTGCTGGTGCGGTACTGCCGTTATGCATCTTTGGACGATTAATGGGTGCTAAACTCATCTTTATCGAAAGCTTCGCGAAAGTAAGCACCCCGACTATGACCGGTAAAATTTTATACAGAATTTCAAATCGGTTCTACGTACAGTGGGAGGATATGGAGAAAGTATATCCTAAAGCTTTATATAGGGGGGCGCTCTATTGATATTTGTAACGGTAGGCACACAGAAGTTCCAATTTGATCGCTTAATTAAAAAAATGGATCAATTAGTAGGTGAAGCCCGGATTCAATTACCTGTAATTGGACAAATCGGGTATTCGAACTATAGGCCCAAACATTTCCAAGCTTTCGACATGCTTAATGCACAACAAGTAAGTGACTACTTTGTCAAGTCAGACATTATAATTACTCATGCTGGGACCAGCTCAATCATTCAAGGATTAAAGAGAGAGAAGAAGATGATTGTGGTACCGAGACAACTGATTTTTAATGAACACATAGACAATCACCAGTTGGAAATCGCGAAAGTATTCGAAGAGAAGCAGTTTGTAGAAGCCGTGTATGATATTGAAGAATTGCCCGCTAAATTGGAAGGTATCCAAGCGAGGGTCTTCAATAAATACATCATCGATAACAGTAATCTTCTTCTAGATTTAGAGAAGTATATTTTAGCTCATATGTAATGGTAGTTCTATAACGACGAAAATCCTTAAAAATATAAATATATAGGAGTGGAATAAATGAATATCGCTGTCATCGGAACCGGATATGTCGGACTCGTATCGGGCGTTTGTTTCGCGGAATTAGGGAATAATGTGACTTGTGTAGATAAGATTAGCAGTAAAATTGAACGATTGAAAAACGGAGAGTCTCCGATTTACGAGCCGGGATTAACTGACTTGATCCAAAAGAATGCAGAAGGCGGTCGCTTGCAGTTTACGACATCGTTGGCTGAAGCGCTTGAGCAATCCGAAATTATTATTTTGGCTGTTGGGACGCCTTCCTTACCGAGCGGTGAAGCCAATATGAGTTATATCTACGAGGCTGCTAGAGAAATCGGGGAATTGATTTCAAAATATAGTATTGTCATCATTAAAAGTACGGTTCCGGTTGGGACAAATGAAAAAGTGAAGAGCATCATTCAGGAGCAAACATCAGTTCCGTTTGATATTGTATCTGTTCCTGAATTTCTACGAGAGGGATCGGCTGTTCACGATACATTCAATCCAGATCGGATCGTGATCGGAGCCGAACGGAAACAAGCAGAACAAATTGTCGTTTCATTGCATAGAGATTTAACCACGAATATCGTCGTTACTGATGTCAGGAGCGCCGAAATGACAAAATATGCATCAAATGCTTTTTTGGCGACAAAAATATCTTTTATCAATGAAATTGCCAATATCTGTGAAAAGGTTGGCGCGAATGTCGACGAGGTTGCCAAAGGCATGGGGATGGATAAAAGAATCGGAAACTCGTTCTTGCGAGCAGGTATCGGTTACGGGGGATCGTGTTTCCCTAAAGATACGAGAGCGCTCATTCAAATCGCAGGAAACGTGGATTATGAATTCAAACTCCTAAGATCCGTCGTTGAAGTCAATCAAGATCAACGTTTCCAGGTAATTAAGAAACTGCAATCCGTATTCGGCAGTCTGGCCGGTAAGACAATTGCGATTTGGGGGCTAGCGTTCAAACCGGAAACTGACGATATTCGCGAGGCTCCGGCGATTGAGATTATCGACCGCCTAATTACTCTAGGCGCGCATATTCATGCGTACGATCCTATTGCTTCTGACAATTTCAAGCGTCAATTCGATCATGCAAACATCCGTTGGTGTAAGGATGCAATGGAAGCTGCTCAAGGCGTTGATGCGCTGTGCTTATTGACGGAGTGGAAAGAGTTCTTGCAAATCGACTTATGTAAGCTGCAAAAGATCATGAACGAACCAATTCTGATTGACGGTCGAAACGTGTTTTACGAAGACGATTTATTAAAAACGAAGTTTGTCTATTATTCCGTCGGCCGACCACATTTGGCAAGTGGTATCCGAGGTAATTTACCGTTGTTGACACTGTAAGCATGGCGGGGCGCTTTAAACTTCTAATCGCAACTTTGGCGATAATAAGTCTTGTCCTGATCATTAAATCAGAAATCTTTTTATCGGTATGTAGGAGTTGCGATCAACCTTTGAAAAAGATGGCCGATAAGCAGCAACTGTTAATTGGAGCTGCTATTAACTACGAAAAGGTTGCAAGCGATTCGAAATACAAGTCTATTGTTAAATCCGAATTCAATATGGTCACCGTTGAGAACGACATGAAGTTTACGTCCATCCATCCTGCGCGTAAACAATATGATTTTAACAAAGCAGATGTGGTCGTGAATTTTGCATTAATGAATAATTTGCGAGTACAAGGGCATACGTTGGTCTGGCATAATAGGATACCAGACTGGTTATTGCGTGGACACTATTCGAAAGAAGAAATGAAGCGTATTTTAAAGGACCATATTCAAACCATCGTCAGACATTACAAAAATAAGGTGTACGCCTGGGATGTCGTCAACGAGGCATTTAACGATGATGGTAGTCTAAGGGATTCAATATGGCTGCGAACGATAGGTTCCGAATATATAGGGTTGTCTTTCCAATGGGCGCATGAGGCGGATCCCAAAGCGTTATTGTTCCTAAATGATTTTGGAATTGAAGGATTGAGCGATAAGTCTACGGCTGTATATCGTTTAATTTCATCGTTAAAGATGCAGGGCATTCCTGTCAATGGCGTAGGGTTTCAAATGCACTACAGTATTTCCAAGGAGTTTAATGCGGACAATGTGAAACGTAACATGAAGCGCTATCGCGATATTGGTGTGGAGGTGCACTTTTCAGAAGTAGACATTGCAGTACCAGGAAACGATCCGAACATGGAAACCGACATCCAAGGTGATTTATATTTCAAATTATTAAACACCTGTCTCAATTCGAAAGGAACGTGTACGGCATTTATAGTTTGGGGAGTGACTGACAAATATTCGTGGCTACCTAAAGAGAAGTCCCCTTTGATTTTCGATCAACGTTTTCGCAAAAAAGAGGCGTACGAAGCGCTGGTGGATGCATTAAAGCAATGACCATTTCGTAAAAATGAGAAGGCTACCTTACTTTGGAACTAAAGAGGTTATTCAATGTCAAAGAAATTGCTTAGAGCCGGCATAATTGTGTTCGTGGTTTCCATCATAAGCAAGTTGCTGGGTTTCTCGAAAGAGACGTTAATCGCCGCTATCTACGGGACTTCAATTAGCTCGGATGCCTACTATATTGCACTTACGCCAAGTACACTGGCGATCACTTTTTCTTTAAGTCTTAGTGGGATATTTATACCCCTGTTCATCAGGGATCTCGATCAAAGAAACGGTGCATTTCGTTTTCTAAATAACGTATTGGCTTTGTTTTTTTTCTTCACGCTAATCCTTTATGCCGGATTATTCTTGTTTCAACATCAATTCCTCGATCTTATTGCACCTGGGATTCCTGTAGAGCAACAGCAACTTTATATATCGTTATTGAAAATTATGTTCCCACTTATTTATATTGTGATTGCCGTCCAAATCTATACGGTTGTGCTAAACAGTATGAAAAGTTTCTTACTGCCTGCCATAAGTATCCTTCCTAGCAATTTGCTAATTATTTTGTATCTGGAAGTATTTAAAGATAAATTAGGCCTTACAGGTGTAGCTTATGCAACATTGATCTCTAATGTTATTCAATATGTTATCTTGTACTTTGCGTTGAAAAAGTATGACTATAAAATCAAACTTCCAGTTAAGTTTTTTGATTTCAAAACGAAAGAATTTTTGTTGCTCCTATTACCTATTTTAATGAGTACGAGTTTCAGCCAAATCAGTGCGATCGTCGACCGTGTATTGGCTTCTGGGCTCGGGGAAGGCAGCGTCTCGTCATTAATGTATTCGTTTCGCTTAAGGGGTCTGGCTACGGGGGTGTTTATTACTTCAATCATAACCGTAACCTTTCCGAAAGCGGCTGAAATGGCGCATAAGTTGGAGGTTAAAAAATTAGAAGCGTTCACGAAAAAATGTATGGTCGCTTTAATATACGTCCTGGCACCACTAACAATCTTCTTCATGGTGTTCAGCAAAGAAATCATTAATTTGCTATTCGAGCGAGGGAAATTTGATCAAACCGCTACAGCCATGACATCGGGCATATTCTTTACGTATTCCATCGGTTTAGTGGCTATTGGATTTCGGGAAGTGGCAGTCCGAACCTTCTATACGTTTAAGGACACGAAGACGCCAACCTTTATTATGGTAATCAGTCTTATGCTCAACATCGTTCTCAGCGTCGTCTTTACGAGATTCTACGGTCTTCAAGGCCTGGGGCTCTCAGCAAGCCTCTCCTTCATTTTCACCGCAATCGTGATGGGTTATAAGCTACCTAAGCGTCTGCCTAATTTATGGTCAAAAGATTTTGTCGTCTTCCATATCAAGGCGTTATGTGCGTTTGTTATTTCTTATCTGATTATCATTTTCGTGAGAGACAGCGGTGCGATTCAGTCGTTTCATGAATTAAACGGGATTGAAAAATTAATCATGCTCGGTGTTTATTTCGCGCTCAGCACAGTGGTTTTTATGCTCGTACTCCTTGTAATCAGAGAAGAACATTTAATGGGTTACTGTAAAACAATATGGATGAGCAGGAGACGAAAAGTTCAGAGGAGAGATGAAAAAGTTGAAAATATTAATTATTAATGCGCATTCATCCAAAAATAAGGGAGACGCTGGTATTTTATTGTCGATGATCGATTCGCTTAAGAAAAACAACCCGGGCTGTGAGATCAGGATCAAATCCAGGTTTCCAGAGGTCGACAAAAACGCCTATGATATTCCTGTTTCTGCTTGTATTCATAATGTATCGGTTAGCCCGAATATTTCAAAACTGCAAAAGGTTCGGAATGCATTCAAATTAGTGAGTATGATTCGCGGGCCAAAAAACAATAAAGACGATCCGGATTATCTCTGGGCAGATGTCGTCGTCAGCTGCGGTGGTGGGTTTTTGTTGTCCCACGGGTTCAGCGTAGCACTTTTGCAGCATCTGGCTCAAATCAAAGCAGCTATCGATCTCGGTAAGCCTGTCATTATCTACTCGCAGTCCATTGGACCATTCTATAATAAGTTCATGCAAAATGTGACCCGCGATATACTGAATAAAGTGACGAAAATATACATAAGAGAAACGGTTTCGCAATCTTGGCTGCAAAAAATTGGTTGCAACGAAAACTTAATCGAGGTTGTGCCCGATTCCGCATTCTGCATGATGGAAGAGGAGTCGAAGACGATAAATAAGCTTTTGGCTAAAATCAAAAGCCAGCATAAGGGGCCGTTGATCGGCGTTACTGTCCGCGATTGGAATTTCCCTGAGCTGAAAGATAAGGACGAACAACGAAAAAGTTATGTCAACAGTATCAGAGCGCTTATCAATTTCCTAACCGCCAAGATTGACGCCAAACTGATCTTCATGCCTCAGGTTCTTGGACCGAATCCGTTTAATGATGACAGAATTATCAGTAGAGAGATTCTCGCGGGCATTAATCCGAAGCAAGCCGAACTTCTTGATCTTGACTTGTCTCCTCGTGAATTAAAGTATTTCTATTCCAAAATGGATATGTTCGTTGGAACGAGAATGCACTCTAACATTTTCGCGCTTTCCAGCAATATCCCCACTGTCGCAATCAACTACGAACATAAAACTAGAGGAATCATGAACATGCTGGGCCTGAATGAATATGTTATCGAAATTAATACGATTAAGCCGGACGAACTAATGGCCGTCAGCGATAAGTGCTGGAAGAACAAGGCGGAAATTAAACGCCATCTTGAATCGAAAATCCCTCAAATTATAAGTGATGCGGAAATACCCTCCAAAATCATCCAAAGCTATCTAGTGATAAGCTAGAAGTATGCCAGCTTTGACAGGGGCATGCGTATCCGAATGAACAAGAGGAGCGCATTCTTATGAATGAATTTACAATTAATCTGCAATCGTTTCCGAAAGAGTTACAGTTGCTCTTAGCAGTACTCGGGTTTGAGAAGGATAACGATTCACTGGGGAATGTGTATTTTGAGACATTTACGGACATAAATTGGGACCGCTTCCTTGCGCTAGCTATCCATCATCGGGTGTATCCCCAGGTGTATGCCATTCTTAAGCACAATCAATCGCAATTTCCGTTTCCGGCCAACGTGATGAGCAACCTACACTTAGAGTATAGAAGGAACGCGTTTGCCATGTTTCAATTAAGTGCGGAAATGCATCATGTGAGCGAACTATTACAGAATAAACAAATCCGTACAATGGTGCTGAAAGGTCCGATACTTGCAGAGATCCTCTATGGAGATCTGTCTCTTCGAACATCCAAGGATTTGGATATTCTCGTTGACGCAGGTGACGTTGAAACCGCTGTTGGACTTCTTGAAGAAGAAGGGTACATATGTACCGATTTAGAACAGCTGAATATAAGCCAGAGACTGACGCATCATATTTCATTGCTGCATCCCGTGAAGAAGATCGAAGTAGAGCTGCATTGGCGATTAAATTCGCATTCGTCAGCGGAGCCTGCCTTTGATGATTTATGGATCAGGAGCAGGGTGCTTGGCCGCAGCTCCATCCATTATTTGAGCCATGAAGATTTGTTTTTTTTCCTTGTATCTCACGGCGCTCGGCATGGCTGGTTCCGACTTAGATGGCTTACGGATATTCAGTTATTTATGAAGCTAGATGTGGATTGGCAGCAAAAGATGATTCCGTCACTTAAGCATTACAATGCCTTGGTTGTCGGCGGGCTAGCGGTGCTTTTAACGAATCAGTTGTTAAAGACCGATTTGCCGGAAGCGATGATGCCTTTTGCGCATCATCGAAGAACCCAAAGATTAGCGGTACGTAGCACGGTTTTTTTTAAGGATATGGTGTCTTTTACGGCGCTACCGAAAAAACTGGTCTTGCATTATAAATGGTACTTATTTACGCTGCATTCCGATAACAAGAAATTCTCCTATTTACTTGACCAGTTTATTCCTACCCGCAGAGATGTCGAGATGCTGCGGCTTCCCAAATCACTGTCTATTTTCTATTTCCCTTTGCGGCCTTTATTGTGGCTGGTAAGGCGATTCAAAATGAATGATGTCGATAAAGCTCGACATTAAAGCGGTTAAGGCCTCTTGCACCAAGAGTTCATTCTTGGTACAAGAGGCTTTTTTACGTTGCTTGCTAACTTATAAAAAAACGATACAAAACGGAATAAATGTGCTACAATTGCTACATATCGTATCTAAAAGACGGAGGGGCATATGATCTCACAGGATGGCACCAATCTCGTTTTTCTTCTATGTACACCTAGAAGTGGGAGTTCTTTGTTGACGACGATCCTTCAAAATCATTCCGCCGTCTTCGCTGCTCAAGAGATGTGGTTTCTGATGGGGTTGTATGACTTGAAGGTATCGCCGAATCGGCCATATGGAGGCACGGGAATCGTTAAGCGTTTCTATAACGGTATCGTCCCCGATTCAATCTATGATCAAGCCTGTAGGAAATTTGCCTTACAGATTTATAATGGTTTGCTTCAAAGTGGGGATGCGCGGTTGATCCTCGACAAATCGCCAAGGTACTACTGCATATTGGAATTTCTCGATCGATTATTTCCGCAATCAAAACGCGTCTGGTTAATCCGTAATCCGCTTGCAGTACTTGCTTCATATAAGAAGGTCTATGGTGGCAAGGGGGAGTTGCATCTAACTGAAGCATTGGTGAGCGAGAGCTTCGATATGAAAATCAACGATGTTACAGTGGGGATGCTACGGTATCTTGATTATTTTGCCTTGGACCATCCGTGTACCTATAAATTATATTATGAACAATTGGTTGATCGTCCTCGTGAAGTGATCCAGGATATATGTGAATTTCTCGGTATTGCCTATGAGGAGGGGATTGAGAAATACGGTCTTTATTCGAAATCGACCAAGGCGGATTTGTTCTACAGCATGGGCGTGGGCGACCCGTATGTCGCTCAACATCAGGAAGTACACCGAGAGTCAGTAGATAGTTGGAAGACTGTGCTCGACAAGAAAGAGATCGAGCTCTACTGTAGGGCGATCGGCGCCAAAATTTTCCGTGACCTCGGATACAATGATGAATTGGAAGCAGCGGAGCAGATTGTCGGCACGCGGTTTGATATGGGGCCAGATGAGGATATGGTTCATCGTCGAACAAATCAGTTATCGGCTATGACGGGCTGCAACTGGACTGATAGTTACGGGATTCGGCGTACAGGGGATGTCATTCAAGATAAACGAACTGAAGAATCATTTGTTTCCCCCCTCAAGGATAAAGGCGAAATTCTTCGATTGCAGATGGCATATCGCACGTTGGAACAGCGACTGACAGATAGCTATGATAAGCAGCAGCGAATTCAAGCCGAGCTTGAGCGATATCGCTCAAAAATTAACCGTCTAAAGTCACTTCTTCCGTTTAGCGGTCGGGTCATGAAATGGGCAGATCATCACTTATTTTCCTCTCCTGAGGTGAAGCGATGAGCGCGATTGTCGGAGTAATCGGTATAGATTCGGATATGGATGTCTCCCCGATTGGGAGGACACTGATGAACGGATTGGAGGATTTTCCAGCCGATGATATCCGGACGCGAAACGAGGAATCCGTGTTCATGGGATGTCACGCACAATGGCTTACGCCTGAATCTGTGAACGAACCAATGCCAAGACTCGACGAGAATCAACATTTAATGCTTACGGCGGATATCATTCTTGATAACCGCGAAGAACTATTCGAGCGGTTATCAATTCACGCGTCTGATCGTAGGGCAATGACCGATGGTGAGCTAATCCTACGCGCATACACGAAATGGGGGACGGAATCTCCGAAGTATCTGTTGGGGGATTATGCTTATATGGTCTGGGACCGTGAGCGACGGCTTTTGTTCGGGGCAAGAGATCTCATGGGTAATAGAACGCTCTATTACTGTCAACAGGAAAATTGTTTTGCTTTTTGCTCTACGATCTCTCCACTTCTCGCCTTACCGAACCGGATAAAGACGCTGAATGAAACATGGTTTGCCGACTTCCTGGCGATTCCGGATATGTTCGACTCCTTCGATCTCGCTTCAACCGTATATGGTGGGATTCGTCAGCTACCACCGGGCCACTCATTCGTCCTTCAGAGAGGGCAATTCAACGTCAATCGATATGACACGGTTATCCCTGACCGAGAAACAAAATTCAAGTCAAACAGTGAATACGAGGAAGCATTCCGTTATGAATTGAATACAGCGGTCAAAGCTAGACTGCGTACCAGACACAAGATTGCGGTCTCGCTGAGCGGTGGATTGGATTCAAGCTCTGTAGCGAGTTTTGCCGCACGGATGCTTAAGGATCATGGTAAGAGCCTGGATGCCTATAGTTATATTCCTGTAGACGATTTCACGGACTGGACGGGGAACGGAATGCTGGCCAACGAAACCCCATTCATTCGAGCTACTAGCGACTTTATTGGGAACATTAACAACCGTTATATGAGTTTTGCTAACAGCAATGCATTGACCGAGGTGGGAGAGTGGCTTGACACACTCGAAATGCCTTATAAATTCGTGGAAAATTCCTTTTGGATCCGGGGGTTCTATGAGCAAGCGGCTCGCGATGGTGCTGGAATCTTGCTGACCGGTGCAAAAGGTAATCATTCGGTCTCCTGGGGACCGGCTATCGGTTGTTACGCTTATATGCTACGAAAGTGGAAGTTGCTCAAGCTCTACCGGGAGCTTCGATGGTATAGCCGTAAGAAAGGTGTCGGGAGGAAACAGTTAATGATCCTGATCGCCAAACGGGCCTTCGGTGCAACTACGCTTGATCCGCGGGAGCGCACCCCGGTTTTATCCGCAATCATTAATCCGGAGTTTGCCTGTAAGATGCGAATGGTTGAAAGACTTTCGCCTCATCGGAATAGTTTGAACGGCTCGCGGTTATTGAACGCGCTTGACGCACGCATCCAACATTTCGAGAATGGTGCAATTTCTAACACATTCGGCAACAAGGCCATGAAGCTTTCGTTGCGTTATCGCGTGTGGGAACGTGATCCGACAAGCGATGTGAGGGTAGTGCGATTCTGCTTATCTGTACCGATGGCGCAATATGTTCGCGAGGGACAGGACCGATCGCTGATCAGAAGATCCATGGCTGGCTTGCTGCCGGATGAAATTCGCCTGAATCATCGCGTTAGGGGGATACAAGGCGCAGATTGGGTCTATCGAATGAGAGCGCATTGGGCGGAAGTAATCGATGAGGTCGAATCAATGTGTAAAGAGCCGGTCTTTGCGCGCTATATGAATGTTGACCGCATTCGGAAGGCCTGCGGATTCGTAGGAAAGGCGCCGGAGGCGGAACAAGCGTTCAACGGGGAAACTCGATTAATCATGCAGAGTCTAGTGATAGGTCGGTTTCTTCATCGATTCCAGGCTTGAGCCGAAAGGAGGTGATAGCAATGGCGAAGAAAGAATGGCAGCAACCGGTCTTGGAAGTTTTGAATGTAAGTATGACAATGGCTGGCGTCGGGAGCAAATACGTCGATTATGTGACGGCCGATAACTATGAGGAAATCCTAATCGAACCTAGTAGCCCAATTGTCTTCTTTGGCGGTTCGTCGCCATCGCCGTCGTAACGGAATTATACTTAGTCGGCGACCTTCATGCAGCCTCTAGCTGTATGAGGGTCTCCGAAATCTTCTCTGGGGGATGGAAGATTGATGATCCACATAATGAACAGATTTTACTACTGGGCTTTTGGCCTTCGCATCTTAAGTGAATTTTCGCTGCCAGAACTGACGCAGACTCAATTCGTCCAAGAAGAATCGGATATAGAAATTGGACTAAGTGATTTGTCAACTCGATGGGAGCAAGCTCGTAAATTTCAAGGCTATTACGGTATTCAAGGTGATTGCTTGCTGATGTATGTACCGGATGTGGCGATCTTCGGAATCGAAGATGGCTCCAGAATTGAGGTATCGCCATTGATTTCAACTGACATGGAACTTATTCGCCTTTATTTATTAGGCACCTGCATGGGGCTTTTGTTAATGCAGCGCGACTTGCTCTCGCTCCATGGAAGCGCAGTCGTTCTTAATGGCAAAGCATATGCGTTCATCGGCGAATCGGGTGCCGGCAAGTCGACGCTTGCCGCTGCGTTTCTTCATCAAGGCTGCGCATTGGTAAGCGATGACGTCATTCCGGTACGATTGTCTGGAGCAAATCCTGTCATTATTCCAGCGTATCCCCAGCAAAAATTATGGCAAGAAAGTCTGGATGGTCTTGGTATGGCAGGTGAGTATAAGCCGCTGCATGACCGTCAAACCAAATTCGCAGTCCCCGTGTTATCTTCGTTCTACGACAGGGAAATCGACCTAGCCGGCATTTTCGTACTTACGAAAGGACACGACCGGCAAGTCGAGGTCGATCGGGCGACAGGTCTAATGCCAATCCCGCTATTAATGTGTCACACCTTTCGGGGGAATCTCGTTCCCTTTCTACAGCGAGAACAATGGCATTTTGCCTCTTGCGTGAAACTGGCACAGCATCTTCCCGTGTATAGAATCCGCAGACCGGCAGACGGGTTTACAGTCAAGGAGATCGTAGACCAAATATGGACAACAATTAAAGAGGTGGAATAAACATGGGCAAATTAATGATCAACGAGAATCAGTCGTTTTGCAGAGCAGAAGGAAATCTGGCAAGCAACATGGACGGCGATACGGTCATGATGAGCATCGCCAGCGGAAAATATTATAATTTAGGTCAAATTGGTGGGAGGATCTGGGATTTAATTGAACAGCCCCTGACCTTGAATAAGATCGTTGCGATCTTGTGTGAGGAATACGAGGTGGAAGACAACTTATGCGCGGAGCATGTTCGCATCTTCCTGGCACATTTATTGGAAGAGGGTCTTGTTACGAACGGATAACAAAGCGGGAACTATATAGAAGGAGTATGGTTAAAGGTGCGTCGGAAATTATCGCGCTTGTTCAAGATGAATCGTCAAACGAGATGGCTTATTATAGAAGCTACTTATTACTTAGCGTGGGCTAGGCTGCTGAAGGCACTGCCCTTTTCTAAGGTAGTTAACTATTTAGGACTACAAACAGACGAAACGACTTTCTCCTCAAGCGAGGAAGAGGAAGTAACGATGCGCCGCATCTCGAACGCGCTCTTACTGGTCAGTAAACATACTTGGTGGGAGAGCAAATGCTTAGTCAGGGGTCTGGCTGCCATGAAGATGCTTGAGCGGCGCGGTATTGCTAGCACCATATACTTCGGCACGGCGAAAGACGACCAGGGCAAACTGATTGCTCATGCTTGGTTGAGAAGCGGCCGCTTATATGTTACGGGAGCAGCCGAAATGCCTAAGTTCACTATGGTTCGTCTTTTTGGCAAAATCGTTTCCAACCCTCATCGAAATCGAACCACGCAAGAGGGGTAATCGGTTTGAGGGAAGAGCATCCCTGCTTTGTAGAAGGAGGCAACACGTTGAATCAATTATTATTTTATCTTCGCAAACTTCATAAGACGGAAGGAAGGCGCCTATACTGGAATCTCATTAGCATGATCTTCATAAGTCTCATGGATAGCGTTAGCTTATACCTGCTTGTACCGGTCATGGGCATTATTGGTGTTGTCAATATGGCTTCATCAAACATTCCGTTCATGGCTGAGGTATCCAAAGGTCTCCATTTCTTTCCGCAGCAGATGCTTCTTCCTATTGTTTTGTGTGCCTATTTCATAATCGTAACGGGTCAATCCTTCATAAAAAGGCAGCAAACGATTTTGAACTCAGTTATTCAACAACGATTCATCAAACAATTGCGCATCGAGACGTATCGTACGATTATGGAGTCTGACTGGCTTTTCTTCGTTCATCGACGGAAAGCCGACTTTAGCTCCGTTCTAACGACCGAGCTGGCGCGGGTCAGTCAGGGGACAATACAAACGTTGAATCTCGTGACGTCAGTAGCTTTTACTCTTATTCAGATTGCTTTCGCAATGGTGCTCTCCTGGCAGCTTACTTTAATTGTAATCTTCTGCGGACTTGCCTTTGCTTATTTTTCTCGGCATTTCGTACGAAAAGCCAAGACACTTGGAAACAGTACGACGGAGCTATCGATGGACTACTTGGCTGGGGTTAATGAACACTTTAACGGCATCAAGGACATCAAAAGTAATGGCTTGGAGTCCTCGCATTTGTCTTGGTTCCAAATAATCTGTAGGCAAATGGAGCGAAACGTTGTGAAATTCGCTACACTTCAGGCGACAAGCCAGATTCGTTACAGCTTGGTGTCGTCTTTTCTAATTGTAACGTTCGTGTACCTCTCTATAGATATATTTAATGTTACGGCAGGACAGATGATGTTGATTCTGTTAATTTTCGGCCGGCTATGGCCGCGCTTCTCCGGACTTCAAGGCACGATTGAGCAGATTGCAATGTCGATCCCGGCTTTTTCCAAATTGCTCGATATCCGTACGGCTTGTGAGCAAGCAAAAGAGCCTTGGAACAACATGGACGCTGAATTGCCGATGCCAATGCCGATTCGCGAGAGCATCACATGCAAGCACATTTCTTTCCGATACGATAATGAACAGTCGTCGTATGCTTTGAGAGACGTTTCTTTGACAATTCCGGTAAATAGTATGGTGGCAATCGTCGGCAAGTCAGGGGCCGGTAAGAGCACGCTTATCGACTTGATTATTGGTCTTCTCACACCGAATCAAGGAGAAGTTCTTATCGATGGCAAACCATTGGAAGACCAAAATATTCCGAGTTATCGACAGACGATCAGTTATGTCTCACAAGAGCCTTTTCTCTTTAATACAAGTCTTCGTGAGAATATGAAGCTGGTTAAGCCGCATGTGAGCGATACCGAGATTTGGCATGCTCTTCACTTTGCGGCATCGGCTGAATTTGTCAAAAATCTCCCCAGTGGGCTCGATACGGTAATTGGCGACCGAGGAGTTCGTCTGTCGGGCGGAGAACGCCAACGAATCGTATTAGCGAGAGCGATTTTGCGAAAGCCGACCGTCTTGATTCTAGATGAAGCGACCAGCTCGCTTGATAACGAGAATGAGGCCATCATTCAAACGGCCCTTGAGCGATTGAAGGGAAATATGACGATCATCGTCATTGCCCATCGCCTGTCCACGATTCGTAATGCGGACCAGGTCCTTGTACTTGACAAGGGAGAAGTTATTCAACAAGGAGCGTATGCTCAACTGGCTTCGGAGACGAAAGGAGTATTCGGGAAACTGCTTTCTTTTCAAGAACCACGTGATCTTTCGGTATAGGACCATCGGTCCTGATGACGATCTGAATTTCGACAATATAACAAAAGAGTATGTGTTTAGATTAAGAAATGGACGAATATCTACAATTTTATACAACTCATATTATGAGTAGGATGTCGATGAAGTTGCGACGAGTATAGGGCTTATATCGCTGTTTTTTACATTTACTAAATGGTATAGTGTGAAATATATAATAATATGGTAAATATGGTTCGGTATTAGGAAATAAAAGTGGGAGTTTATTATTGCATCTATGACACACAGAATCTGAAAAGAGAGGAACTGCGGCTAGTAAATTAGGAGACGGAGGTAGTGCAATTATGAAAAAATGTAAAATGGTGTTCGCTTTGTTAGTCGCTGTTGCGATGGTTTTCTCGTTCGCTTCGATCAGTATGGCGGCCACGAATTCCAGCCCGGACTATATTCGCACCTATCTAGAAGATCAAGAAATTCAGTTTGACGTTCATCCTTTCTTGACTGGCGGGACCGTTTATGCAGGCTTTCGAGGCATCTTTGAGGCACTTGGTTATACGGTCAAGTATGATATGAAGACGAAAATCGTAACGGGTTTATCCGCGTCGACAACGATCATGATTAACTTGAAAACTAACGAAATGACCATTAATGGCGGAAAGTTTGATAAAATTCCACCGAAGCCGCCAACACCAATTCTGATTAAGGGCCGTACGCTCGTCCCGATTCGGTTCATTAGTGAAGCTTCAGGATTGGATGTTGAATGGATCAAAGCCTCCCAAATCATTCGGCTAACTTATAAAAAGCCGGACCAAAATGATCTCGACGCTATCAAGGCGCTATTGATCAAAAATAAGAAAGCAGCTGCGGAGGGTAATCTGATTGATCTGTTGGCCACCTTCGATACTAAGTCTCCTATTCGGAATGATTATAAAGAAGTAACGGCGATCACGTTCCCGAACTCCGCCTCTACCTTTGAAGACATCAAAATTAAATCCTGGCAAGGCAACAAAGCGACAATTAGCTATAAGGTAACGACGAAGGGGGATGGTGAGGAATTCTTCTTAGATCGTCTAGATCTGATTGAAGCAATACTGACTCGCACAGCGGTTGGTGGTTGGAAGATTTATGATATTAAAACCAAATCTACAACGTACCCGAACGCTAATGACAACGGGTTGCAAGAAGTAACGGTTCCAGACGCGGAAAAAACAGCTATCCTTGCAGTCGTAAATGCTAACGTAGCAGCCCTAAACGCAGAGGATGCCGTTGCATTGAATACTACATACAACGGAGATGCAAGCGTTACTAAACAGTTGGTAGATGCGTATGCTGCTCTCTTCAAGAAGTACGACATTAAATTTACGAATGAAGTTGAGCGTATCATTTATTACAAAAACGAAACGGCATTCGTATACGTTAAGCAAAAATCGGAGAAACAATCACCCTCCGATTATGAAAACAAACGCTTATCCATTGTTTTTCAAGTGAACAAGGATAAATCGGGAATTTGGAAGATTAATCCAGTCAGCCAAATAATTTTCACCGAGAAGTTGTAAACTTAGTTCTAATCAGTACAGGACCCCCTCTAAATCGTTGGCAACAACGGTTAGAGGGGGTCCTGTACTATGAAAGTTATACTTGAAAATAAAGGAGCTGTCTGAAAGCCTATAGCTCTCTAGACAGCCCTTTGAATGCAAAATGGCTTAGAATCTTCCTTACGAAACAGGTATTGGTCCAGAATTGCCGCCGGTTTGATTCCCTGGATCGTATTGGTCCGTGTCCAATACTCCGCCAACATAAGTCCAGTCAGTCAATTTGGAACCAAAACCAAGCATTGTTTCGTTGACGCTAAGTACTTCCATTTTTGGCTGTTGCCATACTTTTTTCATTGTGTCACCTCCCTTCAATGCAGGTTGCATGAATAAAAGAAATCAAAAGCTCTTTAAGAAGCGATAGACAATTAAGCTACGCATTAAGAAGATCATGTTGTCGTTTGTAGCTAGATCAGGTTGAGGAAGTTTTCGTTCAATATCTGATAGCGCTGCGTTGATTGCTACCACGTTCATATATTCCATTACTTGAGGATCTCGACATAATATGCGCATCTCCGCGATAAACTCCGGCCATGAGGGAATCATGCGATGCACCCAATCCGCTCCCTGGACTCCACGTAGTCGTTGATTCATTCGAACTGAATCCGGCAAATATCCTTTGGTTGCTCTACGGATTAAGGAACGGCCAACACCTTGTAGTACGAATTGTTCGACTGGAATCGAGAGACAAAACCGAACGACCCGTGGATCGCAAGAAGGATCTCGTTCCCAGACACCGTATCGTAAAGATAGCTTGGAGCCAGAAGTGCCTTGCATGTTAAGAACAGCGAGATTATTGAAGAAGAATTGCCTCTCCTGCATTAAATTCAACGGTGCATCGCTGATGGTATATTCATGTTCCTTGAGCTTGTTATACACTTCGGTACGCGAAGCGAAATCTGGATGGATCAAGGAAGGAATTTCCCCCTCCCGATTGGTTTTAACGAAAGGCAACCTGGCCATGAGCGGGAATGCAAGCTTGGCTATGTTCGGGAAGAGACGCGATCTCCGTACTTTGATTTGTTGGCTGAATAACGTTGCATGTTGATAGAATCGTACCCATTGCATCGACTTGAGGAGGTGGGCGCAATATTGGGTCACCGATCCCCAAGAAATCGAGTTATTGCCCCGTGCCCCTGTAAGCAGCACGCCAATGTCTTGTTGGCTGGCTTTCTCGTAAATATCCTTGATCCAGAACGAATTAATAAAAAACTTATATGGCGATTCCATGATACGGAGAACTTCATCGATCTCGGTTAGAGGACTGAGCCCTGGAGAATCTAGGTAAGTGGCTTTGATATTACCAATATGTCTCACTGTTTCTTGAATGAGCGGCCGCTCATTAGCCATCATATGGCTAGCTGTCCAATCCTTGAAATCAGCAGCAGGGACGTGACTGTAAGCGTACAACGTTCTGCCTTCATCGCGAAGAGATCTTGCGGCAAAGCTAGCGACACTTCCGGAATCAAGACCACCGCTTAGCGTTGCGCCAATTTGCTTAAAGGTTCTCAGCCTGGAGGAAACAGCTTGGCTAAACACCTCTCGAAAGGCTTCTTCATAATCGGAATTGGACTGCAATAAGACCTGTTCATCGGTGACTAGCGTATCGTACCTTACGACATGAAGGGTCCCTTTTGTCGCGATTAAGCAATGCCCAGGCGGAATTTGTTGGATGTTACGATATGCTGTCATAAATGGGTCGACACAATCGATCGGGGCGGAAATGGCTAAGTATTCGGAAAACCAATATTCATTAAGCGCCTTCTCGATATAATCTAGTGAAAAGAGGGGCGTAATGGCCGTACAGAAGGTGATTTTTTGTCGATGTTGGTGATAATATAACGTTCGATTCCCCGCGAGATCTCGCGCTCCAAATAGAAGTTTATTCTTCTTATCCCAGATCATGAACGCATAATCGCCGATAAGATGTTTAGGAGATTCCGTCCCCCAACGAACGTACGCCAGAACGATTAGTTCGGAGTCTGTTATGACATCTCTCTGCGAAGGGATTACCTGTAAAAGTCTGTATAAATCCTCACGGTTATCCAAAATCACATCAGCTGTAATTGCAATATCGTAAATCTCATCGTAGTATGGGAGTTTCTCGGATACGGCTTGAGGGGTAATCCACTTGGCGTGGCAACCCATGAAGACGGAATCTTCTTGCCAATGTTGTCGGTCATCTGCAGGATATAGTCGCATCGCATGCATGAGACGTTGTCCCTCTTCCCGCAAAGCGTCATGTGATTGACCTTCTTTATAGACGATACCAACGATAAGGCTCATAGGCCCCTCCTGCTACAATAATCTGTGACTAAGCCCATTATACAGATAATTAAGCAAAAATGAAACAATTTGTATCTGTTTTTTGAAATAAAGATACAAATCGTCTCGTTGTTTGGTCAAAATAGATTATAAAGCCACATAATATGTCTAGAATTACACATAACGATCGATTTTATATTTATGAAGCAGTTAAATACGTGATAGCGGATAGTACCGCAACAACAAAATGGTCTATTTTCTGATAGAGGTCATTACATGTGATCACACCGTTAAAATCAAACTTGGGTACGATAAAGAGATGATACCAAAACGGCTGCATCAGCAATCGAAAGTGAATCTCCATGCATACACACCACAGCTAAACTATAAAAGGGAACCAGAGTAAAATTATTAATAATTTTCTGAACATGGATTAATCCCAAGTAACTGCAATAAGGTAGATATGATAGGCAACTGATGCTATCGAAATCCGTCGAAATGAAACTACTTGTAACATGCACTGTAGCCCTTGTGAATGCAAAGAAAAGAGTTGACAAGAAAGCTGGATGAACCGTATTGTTTGTATATTGCTACGTTACGTATCGAGTATTGATCGCATAACCTGTCTATTTTGAAGAATATTACTTGTATTTTTTGTCAAAAGGAGTGATGAGCTATGAAAACTCCTGCCAAGCGGTTGATCATTTGGGTGGGGATTGCTATGGGAGCACTTGTGTTGTTCGTTGGAGGCTTCTTCTGGTATTTCTACCACTCAGTGAAACAAACAGCCGACCGTATGTATGAGCAGGTTGATTCCGTTAAACCGATGTATGTCAGCAAAGATGAAAGTGTGAAGATACTGCCTACAATGAAGATAAGCAAGACGATTCGTCCGTTTACGGTCCTACTGCTAGGCGTCGATCAACGAGATCACGACAATGGGCGCTCCGATTCGATTATCGTCATGACGGTCAATCCGAATAAGCATTCGATCTTGATGTTCAACATTCCTCGCGATACGCGGACGGAGATTATTGGACATGGGACGGTCGATAAGATTAATCATGCCTATGCGTTCGGCGGAGTCGCAATGTCGATGGCTACGGTTGAAAACTTTATCGACTTCCCGATCGACTATTACATTAAAGTAAATATGCAAGGGTTTGCCAAACTGATCGATTTGGTTGGAGGCGTCGAAGTCGATAATCCGTTTGCGTTCGATTATAGCGGTCATCATTTCGAGCAGGGACGACTTTCGTTGAATGGTGACGAGGCGCTTCTGTATTCGCGTATGCGTTATGATGACCCTCGAGGGGACTTAGGGCGAAATACCCGGCAGCGAGATATTCTTCAAGCGATTATGAAAAATTCCTTGAGCATCTCCTCCGTTACGCATATTCATTCGATGCTCGGACAACTCGGAGATAGCGTGAAGACGAATATGAATTTTGATGAAATGAAGAGTTTCGTTCTGGACTATCGCCCTTTGATCAAGTCCGTTGATACCGTGGAAGTGCAAGGCCAAGGGGAAACAATTTCCGCAATCTGGTATTACAAGGTGGCTCCCGGCGAACGCGAAAGAATTCATAACCTTATTAAAGAGCATATAAAGTAAGGTGCTTACTAGTTAGGGAAGGACTCCAGGTCTATATCACCCGCCTGTCACCTAAAATGGCGGATTTTATAACGCTTACAATGATACAATTAGTATCAAATCTTCCAGCAATGATACACATTCTAAAAAGAGGCGAGTAATCATGTTATGCAATAGTAGCCATCCTATATCACGCGAGTATATCCGAATAAAAGTCCGGGGCGACGTAGCAATGCGAATCGCGGTATCGAGCGTATTCGGGGAAAACGTACAGTCCGGTTATACGCCTGTTCTTCTTGATGATTTGAGCCCGGGCGGATTGAAATTTCAAACCCATTTACGGTTTCCGGTTAGCAAAGATTATTCGCTGCAAGCCTGGATTTCCTTTGGGGATTGGGACTTTTGCTTAACGGGTTCGTTGCAGTGGAGGCGCAGGGAAGAAAATAGGTACGTCTACGGAATGGCCTTCGTACCGAACAATAAAATGAATCTAGCCTTAAAGGATGCGCTGCTAGCATACTTCCGCTTAAAATATCCCAATCGACAGAAGGTATATCTTCTCTATCAGCGGATGATGGAGGAAGAAGTGAGTTCGACTAAGAGTGGATTTAACCACTGGATATGAAAGAGGGATAGGGATGCGAAAGCGTCCCTTCTTTTTTTGAATTATGACAGCACGCATGCGACAAAAAGTGCCTTTTGTCGATTGAATCTATTGACAGAAATCACTATACTGCGTAATCTAAAGGTATCAGATACAAATTGTAACATAAACTAATTAAATGATACGAAGAGTATATACCGACAGAGAATAAAAGGGGGCTTATATTATGACGGATACACTACGGTTTTGCTGTGTGAAGTGCGGAAAACTCTTTGGCGTAGAGGGAGCTAAGCAAGTATTTCGAACCGGGTTCTACCGAATGAACATTCCTCTTGGATTCTGTGTCGTTTGTGGGGAAGTGAATGTTGTCGAGAGCCAGGCCTCGTTCAGGTCGAATGCGAATGCTTCATATTATCCCGATAGCAGGCCGCTCGTATATAGCGCGTAACCGGCACATTCGCTTCCTGCCTTCCAATCGCTTCCTTCATTCGGTATACTGATGGGGACAAGACGCGAGACGCGGGCGCAGGCGGCAGCGCCTCTGCATCGCGTTAAGGGGGGTTAGGACAATGGCGTATGGAACCGTATCGGACGAACAGCCGATCGTGCGGCTGCAGCAGGTCACGAAGGTCATCGGCAAGCGGACGATCATCGACGGCTTGACGCTCGACATTCCGCGGGCGGAGGTGCTAGGCTTCCTGGGGCCGAACGGATCGGGGAAGACGACTACGATCCGGATGATGGTCGGGCTGATGCGCATGACCAAGGGCGACGTGCTGATCGGCGGGCACAGCGTCCGCGACGAGTACGAGCAGGCGATCCGGCATGTGGGCGCGATCGTCGAAAATCCGGAAATGTACAAGTATTTGACCGGGTATCAAAATCTGCTTCATTTCTCCCGGATGGTGCCGGGCATCACGAGCCAGCGGATCGACGAGGTCGTCGAGCTGGTCGGGCTCAAGGAACGGATCCATGATAAAGTGAAGACCTACTCGCTCGGCATGCGGCAGCGGCTCGGCGTGGCGCAGGCGATTATGCATAAGCCTTCCTTGCTCATCCTGGACGAGCCCACGAACGGGCTCGATCCGGCGGGCATCCGCGAGCTGCGGGACTACCTGCGCAAGCTCGCCAAGGAGGAGGGCATCGCCGTCTTCGTCTCCAGCCACCTGCTGAGCGAGATGGAGCTGATGTGCGACCGGGTCGCCATCATTCAGGGCGGCAAGCTCGTCGACGTCCGGCTGATCCAGAGCGGCGCGCAGCTCGCGGAGACGAGCGGGCCCGTGGTGTTCGAGGTCGACCGGCCGGACGATGCCGTGCGGCTGCTGGCGCAGCACGAGGCGGCGCGCGTGGAGGAAGGCGCGCTCGTGCGGGCGGACCGGGAGACGATCGCGCAGGTTAATGCGGAGCTGGTCGGAGCGGGCATTAAGGTATACGGGATTCGCGTCCTGAACAAATCGCTGGAGGACCAGTTCCTCGAGATGACGGGAGGCCAACAGCTTGTATAACTTTTTGCAGCTCGTCCGCAACGAGAATATGAAGATTTACCGGCGCATCGGCACATGGATCATGTTCGGCATCATCCTGCTGATCGTCATCCTGCTCAGCGTCCTGTCGAAATCCTTCGACAAGGGCGGAGAGTCCATGTGGAGCGTCATGAACAGCATCGAGCAGTTCAGCTATCTTCTGGTTACGATCTTCACGGTCGTGGTGTCCGCGGAGAGCGTGGCAGGGGAATTCTCCTCGGGCACGATCAAGCTGCTGCTCATCCGGCCGTGGAGCCGTTCCAAAATTCTGCTGTCCAAGTACGTCGCGCTGCTGCTGTTCGCGCTGCTTATGACCATCGTCATGCTGGCCGGCTCGTTCGTGCTGAACCTGATCCTGTTCGGCTACGGCGACACCAAGACGGCGAACGATGCCTTCGGCGTGCCTAACAACTCCAGCCCGCTCAGCTATATGATCCAGGCGTACATCCTCGATTATATCGGGCTCATCATGATCGTCACGTTCAGCTTCATGCTCTCGACGCTGTTCCGCAGCGGCGGGCTGGCCATCGGCCTGTCGATGTTCATCTATTTCTTCGGGATGATCGGCAGCAGCCTGCTGTTGATGCTGGAGTACAAGTGGGTGGACTACCTGCTGTTCCTGCACTTGAATTTGAAAGCCTACCTGGGCAGCAAAGAAATCGCCCACGGGATGACGATCGGCTTCTCGCTCGCCGTGCTCGCGGGCTACTACATCGTCTTCGTCGTGATTACGTGGCTCGTGTTCAACCGGCGGGACGTCGCGACCTGATGGCATCTCTTTCGTTCGGAACTGAATACCGAGACATTCTAGCCGACACCGACTTGAATGTTGATGCCTCTTAACATTGTTAGGAGGCATCTTTTTTGTACTTGAGCCGCGGGAAGTAACTCTTCAGTCCAGGCATCAGCAGGCGGGCTAATTGCTCACCTCGACATACATGGAAATAAAAGTGAGTAGTGTCTCATAAGTCTATTATTCGAATATACTGCTAGTACTAATTTACTTGAAGGAGGTGAAAATTTATGACTGATGTTTTAAGATCTGGATCAATAATTGACTTAGGGATGCCATTCAAGAAGAAAAGCTACGGAAAAAACGTATGGGACATGCAACTGTTCAATAACAAGATATATTTTGGTCATGGAAATAGTTCCAATTCGGGACCTGAGCCTAATTGCGGTCCCGTACCGATTCGATATCTAGATTTGAACTCTGATACTTTTGGAGTTGAAAATGTTTCAAACACTAGCTCTACGCATGCAGACGAGGAACAAATCGATCGTTTTCGAATTATTAATTGCATTTTGACTATTCCTGGCCATGATGCTAAAGGTGAAAGCTGGGATTTTGGTAACTTTTATCGCCTTGAATCAGGGATTTGGAAAAAATATCGCAATATTCCTAAAGGCATTCATGTTTATGATATGGTTGCTTTTAATGGCAGGCTGTTTTCGGCAATTGGAAGCGATGATTCAGGAAAGGTGTATAGTTCAATTGACAACGGACTATCCTGGCAATTAGTTGGTGAATGTGTATTTGAAAATTTTTCTGTTGGAAACAGATTCTTTACGTTTGTAATGGTTGATGGAAAGCTGTATGCAACAGGATATATTTATGCAATAAATGAATTGAAGACGATCTTTTTAGAAATTGATATAAACTTTAACGTTAGGACAATAGCAGTTGATCGAAGCGTAATAGCACCGGAATATAATGGACAAATGATTCTGAAATTAGATCGCCCTACGAATTTCCTTGGAAAAGCACTTTATATTTATGGCGAGATATATAATGATCATCAAATTATTCCACTAGCTCTGATTGTAGCCGATAACTTACTTGCGACGCGTAAGGTAAATCTTCCTACCGGATTTGTTCCGAGAGATATCTTGATTAGAGAAGAGACGGCTTATCTCTTGACTTCAAAAAAGGTCCAAAATGACAGTTGGATCATTCGGGTTTATAGATCCAATGATGCTGTAAAGTGGATAGAGGAGTTTAGCTTCAATTACGTGACTTATGCCCATTCTTTCGAGGAATATCAAGGGACGTTTTATTTCGGTCTCGGTTCGGAAACAGAATACGTTTCTCCGATGACAGGGCATATCTTAAAATATACAATTCCTTATGTTTAACTAATGAGTTGACCTCTTCTGAATAGATATTGCTATTAGCCCCTGACTTCGGTCAGGGGCTGTTTGCTTTGGCATCTGTAATCGAGATACCCATTATCGACAACTCGTATTATCCGCGATGACAGCCTATGCGGTATGCTGGATGGACAAATTGCGTCAAGCGCAAATCGCGGGAGGTAGCCATGAAACGACAAGCAAGCGAACGTCATACGACCCTCGTCCTGCTCGGAGGCGCGGCCGCGCTGATCGTCGCGATGGGCATCGGGCGGTTTGCCTTCACGCCGATCCTGCCGTCGATGCTGGAGCGGCATCTATTCACGGCCGCGGGGGCCGGGTATTTGGCTGCCGGCAATTATATGGGGTATTTGCTCGGCGCGGTCGCGTTGACGCTGGTCCGGGTGAAGAACCGGTCCGCGGCGCTGGCTGCGGGACTGCTTGTCAGCATCGCGACCACGTGGGGCATGGCCGTCTGCGGCAGCCTCGACGGCTGGCTGGCGCTCCGCTTCTTGTCGGGCTTCGCCAGCGCGGCCGTCTTCATCCTCGTATCCGGCATCGTGCTGGAACGGCTGTCGGCGTTGCAGACCGGCCTCTTTTACGGCGGCGTGGGCGCGGGCATTCTGCTGACGGGTCTCACGGTTCCGCTGCTCGGCCGGCACGGCGGCTGGAGCGAAGCCTGGCAAGGCTTGGGGGCAATGAGCCTCGTCCTGGGTCTTGCCGCTTGGCTGGCGCTGCGGCACCGGTCCGGCAGCGCCCAAGCGTCCGCTGCGGCACCGATCGCCGCTCCGCCATCCGCCGCTCCGCCGTCCGGCGCCCGCCGGATCGTCATCGTGCTCATGATCGCTTACGGGCTGGAAGGCTTGGGGTATATCGTTACGGGAACGTACCTGGCGGCCTTCGCCAAGACGGTGTCGAGCCTGCCGAATCTGGCGTCGGTCAGCTGGACGGTGGTCGGCGTTGCCGCGGCGCCGTCGTGCCTCGTCTGGTCCTTGGCTGCCTCCCGGTGGGGGAAGAAGCGGTCGCTGACCGCCGCCATGCTGCTGCAGGCCGTCGGCATCGCCCTGCCGGTGCTGCTGCCTTCGTCCGCCGCCGTGTTCGCCGGCGCGTTCCTGTTCGGGGCGACGTTCATGGGCATTACGACGCTGTTCGTCGCCTACGCCAAAGAGCTGTATCCGCAGAACAACCGGACGATGATCGGCTGGCTGACCGCGTTTTTCGGGCTCGGGCAGATGCTCGGGCCGCTCGCCGCGGGCCTGCTGCTCGCGGGCAGCGGCGGGTACCGCTCGGCGCTGCTCGGCGCGGCGTGCGTCGTGCTGCTTGGCGCGGTCAGCCTGCCGCTCGGCATCCGCCGATCGGCGGAACGGCCGGCGTTGAGCGGGCATCGGACGCTATAGAAGGAGCAATGCGGCAAGGCGCGGCTCTTAAGTTGATGCAAGTGCCAAGTCCCAGCTCGCAACGGGCAGACAAGGCTTAGGCGCCAGCGCGGAGCATGACGGCGCTGGCGCGGCCGCCGCAAGCGCGGGAACGAAGGCTGCGAGGCCTCGAAAAATGTTAAGCGCCCCCGGGAGGCCCGGAAGGGCGCTTGTTTCATGAGGTTCGCTAGCCATGAGGGACCCTCACTCGGTCCGCTCGGCATGCTTGTTGTTCCTCCGGCTACCCGGCCTGCCGGGATTTTTCCTTGGCGGGGATCTCCTTAACCGGCTGAGGGGCAGGCTGCAGCGGATCGTTCTCCTGCAGATGGCGCGGCTTGGCTTCCGTCTGGCGCTCCATGCGACAATGGCCGTTATACATCCCTCCGTCCTGAACGAGAATCGAATGCGCCAACACGTTGCCGTGCAGCTGTCCGGAAGCGGCGATGGTCAAGCGCCCCTTGACGTTGACATCGCCGAAGACCCTGCCCGCGATCGTCAGGTCCTGCGCCGCGATGCCGGCCCGCGCGATGCCGTATTCGCCGACGATGACGTCGCCTTTGCAGTCGATGTCGCCCTTGAATTCGCCTTCGATCCGGATGCCGGCATCGCTCACCAGCCTGCCTTCCACGTGCGTCCCGAGCCCGATGGTCGTTTCGGTGTAACGGGTCCGTTTGGAGTCTTTGAACATCGCGCCGATTCATCCTCCTTCCTTCGGTGGTAACGTGCTACTAGCTATTTATTCCCGGGCGCGACGAAACATGCTAGGGGCAGCGCGAACCTGGCGGCGACGGGAAACGCGCTGATCGCGCGTATAGAGCCAGGCGGTTGCGCGAAAACTAGAAGGTGCGGCATCCGGGCCGACTCGGGGGGAGGGACGCCATGATTTGGGCTTTGCTCGTACTGATCGTATTCATCTTTCAAATCGCGACGATACTCGTGCTCGAGTACCGCCGTCCGTCCAAAACGGTGGCGTGGCTGCTCATCCTGTTCGCGCTGCCGCTCATCGGCTTCGTCATGTACTACTTCCTGGCGCAGGAATACAGGCGGAGGCGGACGTTGCGCCGGCGAGGCGTCGTCACGAAGGAGACGATGCTGCAGGCGCTGCTGCGCTGCAAGCTGGTGCACCGGCCGGAGGATATGCGCGGCGAGGAATTCCGCTGCCAGGAGCGGCTGTTCCGGATGCTGCAAAGCACGGCGTTCTCGCCGATCACCGGCCGCAACGAGACGACGGTGCTGACGAACGGGGATGCGACGTTTGGCGCCATGCTGGCGGCGATCGAAGCGGCGCGGCATCACGTGCACGTGGAATTTTATACCATCCGCGACGACGGCATCGGGCGCAGGCTGAAGGATGCGCTGGTCCGCAAGGCGCGGGCGGGCGTGGAGGTGCGGGTCATCTACGACGGCCTCGGCAGCCTGGAATTGCCGGCCCGCTACCTGCGCGAGCTGCAGGAGGCGGGCGTCGAGACGCAGTGCTTCCTGCAGGCGAAGCTCGCTTTCTTCAACAAGCGGATGAATTTCCGCAACCATCGCAAAATCGTCGTCGTCGATGGGCTGGTCGGCTTCGTCGGCGGCATCAATATCGGCGACGAATACCTCGGCGGCAACCCGAAGCTCGGTTTCTGGCGGGACACGCATTTGCAGGTGAATGGGGATGCCGTCTACTTTCTGCAGGAAGTGTTCATCCAGGACTGGTGGTTCACCGCCCGGAAGCGGCTCGCGAATCCGGTTTACATGCCGGAGCATGATTGCAGGGGCGAGGAGCAGGTGCAGATCGTCGCGAGCGGGCCGAACAACAAGGACGCGACGATTCTGGAATGCGTCTTCGCGGCCCTGGCGGTCGCCAAGACGCGCATCTATATCACGACGCCGTACTTCATCCCCGATCCCAGCGTACTGATGGCGCTGCGCACCGCGGCGCTGAGCGGCGTGGACGTGCGCATCATCATCCCGTACGTGGCGGATACGAGGCTCGTGCTGTTCGCGACGCTGTCGTACGTGGAGGAGTTGCTCTCGGCGGGCGTCCGCGTCTATCGCTATCACGGCGGCTTCGTGCACGCGAAGGTGCTGATCGTGGACCGGCTGCTCGCGTCGGTGGGCACCGCGAACATGGACATGAGGAGCTTCTTCAGCAATTTCGAGATCAACGCGCTGCTCTTCGACGAGCAGGCGATCGAGCGGCTCGAGGTTGATTTTATGGCGGATTTGGCGTCGTGCGAGGAAGTGAACCGGTCGCATTTTCAGCGGCGGCCGGCATGGCAGAAGGCCGGCGAGATGGCCGCGAGAATGCTGTCGCCGCTCCTGTGAGGGAGCGGCTTTTTCTCTGCGGCCAGCAGGCGGGTGGGCGAAGTCAGGGGGCGGGGCTTATAGCGGACGGAAGGGCCGGCCAACGGCTAGCTCGGCTGCAGCGAGGGCCGATCGAGCCCGACGATGCCGGCCAGCGGATGGGGGCGGCCGAGCATGAGCGCGCGCAGCAGCCCGGCGCCGATCATGCTGTAGACGGTGCCATTGCCGCCATAGCCCAGGCAGTAATAGACGCGCGGCCACTTCGGGTCCTCGCCGATGAACGGCAAGTCGTCGCGCGACCATGCGAACGTGGCGTTCCACTCGTAGTCGGCCTGCACGTCGAACGACGGGAAGAGCTCCCGGATGCGCTTCTCCAGCTTGTCCGAGATGCGCTCGCGGGCGTTACGCCCGGCGAGCGGCTGGCCGTGCGGCTCGTCGAAGCCGCCGGCGATGACCCGGCCGTCGTCGGTCAGCCGGGCGTAGAAGTAAGGGCGGTCCGTCTCCCAGATCATATACCGTCCGTACCAGGGCGAGAGCTCCCGCTGCGGCGCGGTGACGATGACGCTCGAGCGGTCCATCTCGGAGCGGATGAGACGGCCGCGCAGCTCCTCCGGCTCGTAGCCGACAGCATAGACGACGTGCTTCGCGCGGAGCTCCGCTCCGGCGGCCGTCCGCAGGACGTGCGTGCCGTCGCCCTCCGTCTCGTGGGCGGCGATATCGGTCTCTTCATGGATGAGCAGGCCGAAGCGGTCGGCGGCTTCGTCCGCGAGGGCATGGACGAACCGGTACGGATTGATCTCTGCGTCCCCGTGCGTGACGATGGCCCCGGGCTTGCGGAACGGGAAGCGGGCGCCGATCTGCTCGGGCTCCCAGTACTCGACGTCGAAGCCGAACCGCGCCAGCGCCTCGTACTCGCGCTTCAGCTTCGGCACGTGCTGGTCGGTGCTGGCGCAGTATAGGCTGCTCGCGGGCCGGTACTCCGCGTCGATCGGCAGCGCGGCGGCGATCGCGCCGAGATCCTGCACGGCTTCCGCGCAGGCGCGGTAGAATCGCACCGCGTCCCGCTCGCCCATCCGGCCGGTCAGCTCCGACAGCATGATGTCGTTGCAATACTGCAATAAGCCCGTATTGGCGAGCGTGCTGCCGGCGGCGACGCGTCCGCGCTCCACGAGCACGGTCCGCAAGCCGGCGCTTGCCAGGACATACGCGGCGAGTGTGCCCGACATGCCGCCGCCGACGATGACGGCGTCGGCCTCCGACGAGTCGCGAAGCGGGGGATACGTCCGGGGATGGGGCAGCGTTTCCTGCCAATACATGCGGCCTTCGTGCAAATCCTTCATCTCTCATCAAGCCTCCCGCGGGTATTATGCCCATTTCCGATTGCAAAATGAACCGGCGTAACCGGTGCCGAACCCTTCTGGCCGGTTGACGCGGCATGGCCCGGTTGGGCGCGGCTAACGATAGCGATGCCCGGGCGTGCCGCGCCGGCCTTGTGCGCCGGCCGCGTGCGGCGAACGGGCGGATAACGCAGGCCGCGGTCACGGCCCGGGGGCAGCCCAAAAAAAGAGGGGGAGCGCCCCTCTTTCGTCCGTGCCGCGCCTATTCCTGCATCGGATCCGGTACTAGTCCTTGTTCCTGCAGCTGGCGGTTTGTTTTCATCTGCTTCATGTCGTGGCCGAGACGCTTCAAGTCCTGCATATCCTGCACCATCGAGCCGTTCTTCGCCCGTTCGACCGGCTCGGACTTGCGGCCCGCCTGACCGGCGGACGAAGCCTGCGGCTCCCGGGGCGGATTCGCCTCCGTCATCGTCGTCACTCCTCTCGGATTCGGCTTATGTACTAAATACACGCGCGGGCAGCGGGTTGAAACGCGCCGGGCGAGCGGGCGCGTCGGCAGGCGCCTGTCGAATCGAGATCGAGGCGGACCGCCGCCGCGGCGCATAGGCTGTCGTAGACGCGATGCGTGGTAGGAAACAAACGGGATTTTATGGTACAATCAGTCGTTGGTATGATACGCATTTCAGCTTTGGAAACGACAGGGGATGGCAGGATGATCAATCAAACACCGACGCCGGCGGAGGTGCTGGGCGTGCCGCTTGTCTATTCGACGCGCGGCGGCGTCGTGGAAAACGTGCACGCCGGCCATGCCGCGGTCGTCTCGGCATCCGGCGAGCTCTTGGCGGAGGCGGGCGACGCCTCGATCCGGACCTATATGCGCTCGACGGCCAAGCCCGTGCAGGCGCTGCCGGCGATCATGGGCGGCGTGGCCGAAGCCTACGGCCTGGGCGACGACGCGATCGCGCTGATGTGCGCGTCGCATCAAGGGACGCCGGCGCATATCGAGGTGCTGGAGCGCATGCTTGCGCAGACCGGCGTTCGCGAGGAGCAGCTCGTGTTCGCGCCGCAGCTGCCGGTGAGCCGGGAAGCCCGCGACGAGCTGCTTCGCCGCGGAGGCGGGCCGCGCAAGCTGTACCACGTCTGCGCGGGCAAGCATATCGGCATGCTGGCGCTGTGCAAGCTGCGCGGCTGGCCGATGGAGACGTACGCGGAGCGGGAGCATCCGCTGCAGCAGGAGGTGCTGCGGACGGTCGCCGCGCTCGCGGATCTCGAGCCGGAGGCCGTCGGCTGCGCCGTCGACGGCTGCGGCTTGCCCGTGTTCGCGCTGCCGTTATGGCGGCTCGCGCTTATTTACGCGCGCTTCGCCGCGTGGGACGCCGCCGCAGGCCCCGGCGGCGCGAAGGGCGCCTCGCCCGCCGGCGCGGAGCGGGCGGGCGGCGGCGACACTGCCGCGGCGGCGGCCCGCATCGCCGCCGCCATGCGCCGCCACCCGGTCCTGGTGGAGGGACCGGACCGGCTGGCGAGCGTGCTGCTTGGCGACGGGAACGTCGTCGCCAAGAGCGGCGCGCAGGGCGTGTTCGTCTTCGCCCTGCGCCAGGAAGGCATCGCCGGCGTCGTCAAGCTCGCCGACGGCGGCGAGACGCCGTGGCCGGAGGCCGTCTGCGGCATGCTGGAGCAGCTTGGCCTCGGCGAGGACGTCGTCGCCGCCGTCCGGCGGAGCCTCCCGCCGGAGATGGTCAACGACGCCGGCCAGGTCACCGGCCGGCGCGAGCCGTGCTTGCGGCTGAGCCGCATCGGCCGCGGCTAGCGGCCTTGGATGGCAAAGCCCCGTGAACCAGCCCGATCGGGCCAGGTTCACGGGGCTTTTTTGCGCGGCTGCCGCGCCGCGCGGGCCGTCCGGCGCAGAGGCGCTCGCGGGTGCGGCGCGTTTCAAGCCGCGGGCGGACGGTGTATATGCCAAGTAGCAAGGGCGGCAACGCCGATCACGACAAATCGAAAGGGTGATGGTTATGTTAGGGTACGCGGTATTGTTTCTGATTGTGGCGCTGGTGGCGGGAGTGCTCGGGTTCTTCACGCTCGCTTCGGCCGCCGCGGGCATCGCGAAAATTTTGTTCGTCGTATTCCTCGTCCTGTTCATCCTCTCGTTCTTCTTCGGCAGAAGACGCGTTTAGCCGCACGGTTATGATGGATGTGCAACGAATGGCCGTCTGCCGATGAATCCGGCTGGGCACGCGAGGGCGGCGAAGTCCGAAAGCTGCTTCGCGAATCCGAAGCCGGAGGAACACGCAATTTGCTGGAAAGCAAGAAGCCTCCAATTCCACGCGCATCGGTGGAACTGGAGGCTTCTTGCTTATTATTAATGAGGCAGAAAATTGATGCAGGACGAAGCTCGCCGCGCTTCCGGCTAAAGAAGGCGGCCGAACCACCTTCACGCGCCGCTCCGCCATGCTTTTCACTCTATAGAAGGCGACCGAACCACCTTCACGCGCCGCACCGCCATGCTTTTCACTCTATGAAGGCGACCGAACCGCCTTCATGCCCCGCATCACCGCGCATTTCACCCGAAGCAGCCCACCAGCCTATCAGCCATTCCCCAGCCGCCCTCGGCCGCCCGACTTACCCTTTCCCGCCGTTTCGGCTCTCCGTCTTCCGCAGCGACTTCATCGCCTCCCGATATGCGGTCGGCGACTGGCCGTAGAATCGGCGGAACTGCTTGGAGAAGTACAGCGGGTCCTGAAAGCCGACCGACGCCGCGATCTGCTCGACCGTCAGCTCCAGCCGCTCGCGCAGCAGGAGATGCGCCTTGTCGATGCGCAGCTTGAGCAGGAAGGTGACGGGCGTGACGCCGGTCTGCCGCTTGAACTGGCGCGACAGGTAGGCACGGTTGTAGCCGAGCGTGTCCGCCATGTTCTCGATCGTGATCGGCTCGGCGTATTGCGTCGACAAGTACCGGAGCACCTGCCGGGTGAGCGCTTCCCCTTCGCCGCCGCGCGGCGGCGCGCCGGCTTCGCCCTCCGTCAGCGCGGACGCGTACTCCGCGAACAGCAGCTGCAGATAGCCGGCGGACCGCAGACAGGGGGCTGAGGCGCCCTGCCGGAAGGCCTGCATCGTCTGGTGATACAGCACGCCGACCCGGCGGTTACGTCCCGTGTCGGCGACGGGGGCGGGCAGGCCGAGGCCGGCTTCCGCGGCGAGCGCGGCCGCCTGCCGGCCCTCGAAGGCGAGCCACCGGTAGCGCCACGGATCCGTGGCGCTCGATTCATAGCGGATCAGCGTGTCCGGATGGATCAGGAACGAATGGCCGGCCCGCAGCTCGTGCCGCCGCCCGGCGCACGTGAACGACCCCGATCCGGAGAGGACATGATGAATCAAATAGAAGTCGTACACCTTGGGCCCGACCGAATGGCCCGGCTTCGTCTGGCTTTCGCCGGCGAACAAGACATATAAATCACCATGCGGATTAGGGACGGGATTGGACAGCACCGTATAGGTCGCGCGCAGCTCCATCTTCAGGAAACTCCTTTGTTTACAATTCGTTCATCTGCCTTCCATTGTACCATAGGCGGCCGCGCGGCTTCGACATGGGGTCACAAAATTCCATTCTATGCTCACATCGTACCATTTCGCTCCCCGCGCCCTTCGGCTATACTGGTTCTAGATTCAGACAACAACCTTTTTCGAAAGTGGTGCGGCTTAATGGCGAACCTGCAAGAACTGACCCAACGATTTTTGAACGTATACGGCGAATCCGCCGAAGCCATCGCGATATTCCACGCCCCGGGCCGCGTCAATCTCATCGGCGAGCACACGGATTATAACGGCGGCTACGTGTTTCCCGCGGCGCTGACGTTCGGCACGACGATGCTGGCCCGCAAGCGCGGCGACATGCAGCTCGGCCTCGCGTCCACGAATTTCGAGACGCGCAAGCAGCTGCCGATCGCGCCGATCGTCTACGACGAAGCGGACGACTGGATGAACTATCCGAAAGGCATCGTGCACGAGCTCGAACGCCGCGGCGTCGTCTTCAGCAGCGGCTACGATCTGCTGTTCCACGGCGAAATCCCGAACGGCGCGGGCCTCTCGTCCTCCGCGTCCATCGAAGTCGTGACGGCTTACGGGCTGCTGGCGATGGAAGGCCGCGAGACGGACACGGTCCGGATCGCGCAGCTCGCGCAGAAGTCCGAGAACGAATTCAACGGCGTCCAATGCGGCATCATGGACCAGTTCGCGGTGGCCAACGGCAAGAAGGACCACGCGATCCTGCTGATTTGCGACACGCTCGAATACGACCTCGTGCCGTTCAACTCCGGCGATTACCGCCTCGTGATCGGCAATACGAACAAGCGCCGCGGCCTGGTCGATTCCAAATACAACGAGCGCCGCAGCCAGTGCGAGCAGGCGGTCGGGGACTTGAAGGCGGCCTTCCCGAACCTGACGCTGCTCGGCCAGCTGACGCTCGAGCAGTTCAATGCGAACAAGCATCTCATCCGCGACGGCGTCGTGCGCGCCCGCGCCGAGCATGTCGTCGAGGAGATCGACCGCGTGCTGCAATCCATGAAGGTGCTGAAAGCCAACGATCTGGCGGCGTTCGGCCGATTGATGAACGCGTCCCACGACTCGCTGCGCGACCTCTACGAGGTGACGGGCGGGGAGCTCGACGCGATGGTGGCCGCGGCGCGCGAGGTGGACGGCGTCCTGGGCTCCCGCATGACGGGCGCGGGCTTCGGCGGCTGCACGGTGTCGCTGGTGCATCAGGACAGCGTCGCGACGTTCAAGGCGGAAGTCGGCCGCAAGTACACGGAAGCGACGGGCCTGGTCGCGGACTTCTACGAATGCGCGATCGGCAACGGCGTCGAACGCCTCGCCTAAGCGCGCGGCAAGGCTCGGCGGAGGTGCGCCGGCAAGCCCGGTTAGGAAGCGGCGGTTTCTGAAGCTTAGTTATTGAAGATTACGGCGCTATACGGATTGGAAATAGAGAAGGGAGAGGAATTATATGGCAGTATTGGTAACGGGAGGCGCGGGCTACATCGGCTCGCATGCGGTGGCGGCGCTCCTCGAGCGCGGAGAGGACATCGTCGTCGTCGATAATTTGCAGCAGGGTCACCGGGACGCGGTGCTCGGGGGCAAGCTGTACGTCGGGGATCTGCGCGACGGGGAGTTTCTGGATCAGGTGTTCGGCGAGAACGACATCGACGCGGTCATTCACTTCGCGGCGAATTCGCTGGTCGGCGAGAGCATGAAGGATCCGGCCAAGTATTATCACAATAACGTATACGGCACGCTCTGCCTGCTGGAGAAAATGAACGCCCATGGCGTGAAGCGGATCGTCTTCTCGTCCACGGCGGCGACCTACGGCGAACCGGACAACGTTCCGATCCGCGAGGACGACCGCACGCTGCCGACCAACACGTACGGCGAAACGAAGCTCGCGATGGAGAAAATGATGAAATGGTTCGACGTCGCGCACGGGGTCAAATACGTGTCGCTCCGCTACTTCAACGCCGCCGGCGCCCACGCGGGCGGCCGGATCGGCGAAGACCATCACCCCGAGACGCATCTCGTGCCGCTCGTCCTGCAGGCGGCGCTCGGCCAGCGTCCGCATATCGCCGTCTTCGGCGAAGACTATCCGACGGAGGACGGCACCTGCATCCGCGACTACATCCACGTCAGCGATCTGGCGGACGCGCACGTGCTGGCCGTCGACCGGCTGCGCCAAGGCGGCGACAGCGCCGTCTATAACCTCGGCAACGGCACGGGCTTCTCGGTCAAGCAGGTCATCGACATCGCCCGCCAAGTGACGGGCCGCGCCATTCCGGCCGTCGTCGAAGCGCGCCGCGCCGGCGACCCGGCGGTGCTGGTCGCCTCGTCCGAGCGCGCCCGCCGGGAGCTCGGCTGGAACCCGACGCGCAACAAGCTGGAGGACATCATCGGCAGCGCGTGGGCCTGGCATCAGGCGAACCCGAACGGCTACGGAGACCGCTAAGGCCCGCGAACGAACGCGCGGCGAGAAGGAGACTTGAACATGACGGAACAACGACGAACCGGCACCCATGACGCGCCGCTGCTGATCGAACGGCTCGTGCAGTTCGCGGCCCAGCGCGGCCTGATCGAACCGCCGCTCGATACGATCGCGGCCCGCAACGCATTGCTCGACCTGTTCGGCTTCACGGAAGCCTGCGCAGGCGAAGTCCCGGAGGAACGGCTGGACAGCCCGGCCCCGCTGCTGGAGCCGCTGCTCGATTACGGCGCGTCCATCGGCCTCGTCCCGGACGACACGACGACGTACCGCGATCTGCTGGACGCGCGCATCATGGGCCTGCTCATGCCGCGTCCGTCCGAGGCGGCCGCCCGGTTCCGCCGCACGGCGGAGCGCGACGGCATCGAGCGGGCGACGGACGACTTTTACCGGCTCAGCATCGATTCCAATTACATCCGGATGGACCGCATCGCGAAGAACCTCTATTGGGAGCAGCCGACCGCCTACGGCAACCTGGAGATCACGATCAACCTCTCCAAGCCGGAGAAGGACCCGCGGGAAATCGCGCTGCTGAAAACGGTGGCGCCGGGCAATTACCCGAAATGTCTGCTCTGCGCGGACAACGTCGGCTACGCCGGGCGCGCGGACCATCCCGCGCGGCAAAACCTGCGCGTCGTGCCGCTCGAGCTGCAGGGCGAGACGTGGTACTTCCAATATTCGCCTTATGTGTACTATAACGAGCACAGCATCGTATTTCACGGCCGGCACGTCCCGATGCGCATCTCGCACGCGACGTTCGCGCGGCTGCTCGACTTCACGGACGCGTTCCCGCATTATTTCATCGGCTCCAACGCGGACCTGCCGATCGTCGGCGGCTCGATCCTGAACCACGACCATTTTCAGGGGGGGCGCCACGTATTCCCGATGGAAACGGCCGCGGAGGAGCGCGTATTCGTCCGTCCGGAAGACGACGCGCTGACCTACGGCATCGTGGCGTGGCCGATGAGCGTCGTGCGGATCGGCGGCGCCGATAAGGCGAAGGTGCGGGAAGCGGCGAACGGCATCCTGGATGCTTGGCGCGCCTACAGCGATCCGGAAGCCGATGTGTACGCGCATACGGAGCAGGACGGCGCGCAAGTGCCGCATAACACGATCACGCCGATCGCGCGCGTCCGCAAGGGCGGCGGCTACGAGCTCGATCTGGTGCTGCGGAACAACCGCGCGAGCGAGGAGCATCCGGACGGGATTTTCCACCCGCATGCGAATTTGCACCATATCAAAAAAGAAAACATCGGCCTCATCGAGGTCATGGGTCTCGCCGTGCTGCCGGGCCGGCTCAAGACCGAGCTCGAGGCGATCGCGGGCTTGCTGACCGGCGAGACGGCGTACGACGCGGCGGCGCTGCAGGACGGACCGCTCGCGAAGCACGCGGACTGGATCGCCGCGATGGTCGAAGCGCACGGCACGGCGCTGTCGGCGGAACGGGCGCAGGACGTGCTGCGCGACGAAGTCGGCCGCAAGTTCCTCGACGTGCTGAAGGACGCCGGCGTGTACAAGCGGACGCCGGAAGGACAAGAGGCGTTCGCGAGGTTTCTGCGCTCGCTCGGCCTCGTCGAACAGGAAGCGTGAAGCGGCGGCCGGCCGCAGCCGGCGCCCGGGTCACGCGAGAGAGGCTGTCCGCGCCCGGGGGGCCGGACGGCCTTTTTCGCTGCCGGCAGCGCGAGCGAAACAGCCTTGAAGTCATCGCGCTTCGGGCTGTATTTGTTTAAATATTGATAAATTCTTGCGAATATGACAAAATAACTGGAATATTTTTATAAAATAAAAAGGAAAATTGGAGGTTACGGCGAAACTAATGAGCGAAGCGTAATTTCCAGATTCGGAGGGACATAACTTATGCCGCAGCCGATAGTACCGATTGACGAATTTCTCACGCTGACGACCGACGAGCAAGTGGAGAAATTAAAGCAGTGGAAAATGGACTACACGCTCAAGGATATTCGCGAAGCGTGGGGCTTCAAGCATTCCGCGCAATATTACATGCTGCTCAAGAAGCTTCGCATATACGAGCGCGTCGTTAACAAGTCCGATAAATTTTCGCCGGAGCAGCTGCTCGCCTCGCGCGGGGGCGCCGACGCTCATGCCGGACCGCCGTATTCGGCCGCCGGGCGGACGTTGCCGGAGGACCAGTTCGGCTACGAGCTGAACGTGACGCTGACGGGCCCGGAGCTCGCGGAGAAGCTGGAACGGCTGGCGTATTTCCTGAAAGGCGAGCACAAGACGGTATCCGTCAAGCTGTCGATCTCGGCGTCGGGCGCGCTCGCGCAGCGCGAAGGGGAAGAAGAACGTTAAGCCGGCGGCGCCTCGGCGCTTCGATGGCAGTTTCAGCCAATAGTGGAACCAAACAACCCGGACGCAGCGCGCGTCCGGGTTGTTTGGTTGTCAGTTTACGCCGATAATTGTAAATAACTGTCATTCATGTCGAATCAAGAGTTGTCGCGCAGCTGGCCGAGCTCCGAGACAATCGCTTCGACCTCGCTGATGCTGAATTTGTCCTTGGCCGCGACGAGGTCGTAGACGTCCCGCAGGTCCTCGTATTTGGCCAGGCTGAAATTCGACGCCTGCATGGCGGCTCCGGAAGCCATGCGCAGCTTGTTTTTGATCGCGTCGATCATGAAGGCGATGTTGTCCTCGTTCGGTTCTGCCAAGTTTCGCATCCTTAATCTCCTCCCGTCTCTTAAGTGACTGCTCGTATTGTAGCATGCCCGCGGGATGACCGCTACACCGGGACCGCGCCCCGCGGCGGGCGCATTTGAAGCCGTATGGCGAATTCGGTACAATGGGGACAGCCATAAAGAGGGGGAAATCGAGATTATGGGAAACCGGGCCAAAGCCCGCAGGGCGCGGCTGGACGATCCGGTGCCGCGGGAGCGCGTCGGCATCGACGGCGCAGCCGCGCTTTTGCGCCGGGCAGCCGCCGCGGAGCCGGACCGCGGCCGGGTCGCGTTCCTGTGCATCGGGACGGACCGCTCGACGGGCGACGCGTTCGGGCCGCTCGTCGGAACGATGCTGGCCGAGGCCGGCTGGGTCCATGTCGTCGGGACGCTGGAGCGACCGTGCGACGCCGACATGTACGACGCGATGCGCACGGCGATTCCGGAGGGCATGCTCACGATTGCGATCGACGCGTGCTTGGGTACAAAGGAAGAGGAGCCCGGCTTCATCGTCGGCGAAGGCCCGCTGTTCCCGGGACACGCGGTCGGCAAGAAGCTCGCGCCCGCCGGGCATTACAGCATCGCCGGCATCGTCGGGCCGAAGAGTCCGAAGCCGTACTGGACGATCCAGCACGCCTCGCTGCGCGAGGTGCTGGAGCTGGCCCGCGCGCTGGCGGGAGCCGTTCAGGCGGCATGGGGGCTGCCCGCGCTGCCGGATGCCGGGCCGCCAAGCGCTTAAGGCCATAAATGACCATCGGCGGCTTCGGCCGCCGAATACGGAAGGGAAGAGATACGCATGACAACGGATCCACGCTCGATCGCGAACCGGACGTTCACGCTGCCGGACGGCCAGACCATCGCTTATTACGATTCGGAGGCCGCGGGTACAGGCGGCGACGGCCGGGTCGTCGTCCTGCTGCACGGCTTCTGCGGCAGCTCGGCGTATTGGGAGAGGACGCTGCCGCTGCTGCGGGACGCGGGCCGGATCCTCGCGCCCGATCTGCGCGGCCACGGCGGCAGCTCGGCGCCGGAAGCGGACGCGTACGCGATGGAGGATTTCGCGGACGACCTGTCGCGGCTGCTGGCGCACGTCAACGCCGGACCTGTCGCGCTGTTCGGCCATTCCTTGGGCGGCTACGTCTCGCTCGCCTTCGCGGAGCGGCATCCCGATAAGCTCGCGGCGTTCGGGCTCGTGCATTCCACGGCGAAGCCGGACGGCGAGGAAGCGAAGGCGAACCGAGACAAAGCGGCACAGGCGCTGCGGACGGACGGGATCGAGCCGTTCGTCGAGGGCTTGGTGCCGAAGCTGTTCGCGCCGGCGCACAAGGAATCGATGGCCGGCGACGTGCGGCGCATGATCGGCGTCGGCCGCGGCACGAGCGCGGCGGGGGCGGCCGCGACCGCGCTCGGCATGAAGGCGCGCCCCGACCGGACGGGCGTGCTGGACGCGCTCGAGGTACCGCGCCTGCTCGTCGCGGGCTCGGAGGACGGCGTCGTGCCGCCGGCCAATACGTTCACGGCGGACGGTCCCGGCGTGACGCAGGCGCTGCTGGAAGGCTGCGGCCATATGAGCATGGTGGAGGCGCCGGAACGGCTGGCCGCCGAGCTGCTCGGGTTTCTGAAACGATAAGACGTTCGGTCATGCAGGGCGTGTTGACCGGCGCTGCCGGAAGGGGAGGAGAACGGAATGTTTCAGCGGGATTACTTTATGCGGATGATCCAGCAGATAGGCGAGGCCGCCGGCACTATCATGGGCTTGCGCCAGCAGCGCAAGCACGAGGAGGCGCTGCTCGTCATCGATGATTTGCTCGACCGGCAGTTCCGGATGAACGGCAAGCTGATCCGGCAGCTGTCCGACGCCGATCTCGTCCGGATGATGACGACGAACGGCGTCGTCGAGACGGCGAACTTAAGCGGCGTGGCGCTGCTGATGAAGGAAGAGGCGGCGATCCTAAGCGAGCTCGGACGGACCGATCAAGCGTATCCGATCGAGCTGAAGGCGTTCCACCTGTTCATGCGGCTCGCGCTGCTGGACGCGCCGGCGATGCTGCGGACGCCGTCGGAAGAAGCGGAGGAGCTGGCCGGCCGGCTAAGCGACTACGAGCTGCCCGCCGCCACGAAGCGGCTCATGCTGGAGTGGTACGAGGGCGATCGGCGCTACGATGAGGCCGAGAACATGCTGCACGAGCTGCTCGAGGACGGCGCGCTGTCCCGCGAGGAGGCGCTTGATTTTTACAGCCGCCTGCTGCTGCTGCCGGACGAGTCGCTGGAGGCGGGCGGACTGCCGCGCGACGAGGTGCAGGACGGGCTGGAGCGGATCAAGCAGGACAGCGGGACGGTTTAGTTGAAGACGGTATAGATCGAGACAATGTAGGAGCTGAAGAACGGATTATGGAAAGCAACGAGCAATGGCGGCGCGACCTGGAAGACTGGGTGGCGGAAGGGCGGATCGGGGGCGCGACGTTCAGCCAGCTTCGCCGGAAGGACGGCGGCATCCCGGCCATGACGGTCATTCGCCCCGTCGAGCTGAAGGGCGCGCTGCACTATCAATTTCAATATTACGCCGACAATAAAGTGACGCACGAGAACGTCCCGCAGGCGGAGGCGGCTGGGCGGATGGCGGATTGGCTGGAGGCGCATTACCGGCAGGCGCTGATCCGGACGGACGACGCGGACGTGCAGGTGCTGTTCTCCAAGAAGGGCAAGCCGGCGGTGCTGCGCAAGCCGTCCTCGCGGCCGCAGGAGAAGAAGGAGGCCGCGTTCTCGCACGACCGGCAGAAGCAGCGGGTGGTGCAGGAAGGCGAAGCCGCGCCGTTTCTGGTCGAGCTCGGCATTATGACGAAGGACGGCCGGGTCGCCGCGAAGAAGCAGGACAAGTTCCGCCAGATCAACCGGTTTCTCGAGATGGTCGAAGACGTCCTGCCGCATCTGCCGGCCGATCGGGAGATCACGATCGTCGATTTCGGCTGCGGCAAGTCGTATTTGACGTTCGCGCTCTACCATCTGCTCGCCGTGAAGCGGGGGCGCCGCATTTCCGTCGTCGGGCTGGACCTGAAGGCGGACGTCATCGCGTTCTGCTCGAAGCTGGCCGAGAAGCTCGGCTACGACCGGCTGCGCTTCCAGGTCGGGGACATCGCGGATTACAAGGAGCAATCCCAGGCCGATATGGTCGTGACGCTGCACGCCTGCGATACGGCGACGGACGCCGCGCTCGCCAAGGCGGTGGAATGGGGCGCGTCCGTGGTGCTGTCCGTGCCCTGCTGCCAGCACGAGCTGTTCCGCCAGGTTGCGAACGAGACGATGAAACCGCTGCTGTCCCACGGCCTGCTTAAGGAGCGGTTCTCCGCGCTCGCCACGGACGCGATCCGCGCGCAGCTGCTCGAAGTGCTCGGTTACCGCACGCAGCTGCTGGAGTTCATCGATCCCGAGCATACGCCGAAAAACATGCTGATCCGCGCCGTCAAATCCGGCGCCAGCCGCGCGGACGCCGCCGCCAAATGGCAGGAATACGTATCGTTCCGCAATATGCTTCAAGTCTCACCTTATCTGGAGCGGGCGCTCGAGGACAAGCTTCGCCTCGCCGCCGGCGATGTCAATTAAGGTGACAACCGTTATTGTCGGATATCCGGGCATTGTGATAGAATGGAAGAGTGTATACGGAAAATCGTCCCAGGCCTTTTGTCATGGCATATTAAATAGTGATTTGGGTGGAGCTCATGGGACTAACGGCAGGCATCGATTTAGGCTTGCTCTTAGGGTTGTTTGCTATCTTCGTCTATGTGTTCGTCAAGAACGTCATCACTACGCAATATAAAGTTTATCTGCTTTTCCACGTCTTCATGATGCTTTGGCCCATCGGTCAGATCGGCGTCCACTCGACAGGTCGCCCGCATCTTCAGATTATCTTCATCACGCTCTCATTTGTCGGATTCACGATGCTCGGCTTCGGCTGGCTGCTGTTCGCGAAATTTTTGGTGAACGGCGCCTACTACAGGCCGGGCCGTAACGTCGTTCTGTTCACGATGGCGCCGTCGCTGCTGCTGTCCGCGGCCATGATCTGGAACCCCGGTAACCTGTTTGTTGCGCCGGTCGGCGGCGGGTACGCCGAGCGGGTGTACGGGCCCGTCTTTTGGGCCGTCATCGTGCAGATGGTCGGTTATTTTCTGTATGCGATCGGGATGCTCTGGAAGGCATACCGCTCCGGGGACGCCCGGTCCGGCGGGCCGCGGGTCGGCAACGCGCTGATCGGCCTCGTCATCCTGGTCACCCTGCCGGCGCTGGACCTTGTCGTGAACGTCGCGCTGGACCATTGGCTTCCGGTCGTGCCCGGCATGACGACGCTCGGCATCGTGCTGTCGGACGTTTACTTTTTGTTTTCGCTGCAGAAGCACCGTTCATTCGATCTCGTGAAGGTGGCGCAGCAGGACGTCATCGACACGCTGTCCGTCGGCATCGTCGTACTGGACGATTACGACGTCGTCATCGAGATGAACCGGAAGGTCAACCGCAGCCTGAACATCGCGCGGGGCAAACGGCTGGACATGGAAGCGCTTTTGACAGCCCACTCGCTGGCGGACGGGATCGACGAAGCGTTCCTGAACGAATTCCGCGCGCATTCGGGCGACCGCATACATACCGAAATTTCGATCGGCTCCGGAGACGGGCCGAAGCAATACTTGTCGCTGCACGCCGCGCGCATCCGGGCAGGCGCGAGCCTGCGGGGAAGAGTCATTACCCTGCAGGACATCACGGAGCTGAAGTCGCTCGTCATGAAGTCGCAGGAGCACAACCATTCGCTGCAGGAGCGCAACCGCGCGCTCATCTATATGCAGGACGAGCTGTTCCAGGCGAATCGGAAGCTGGAGCGAATGGCCATCACGGACAGTCTGACCGGCTGCTTCAACCGCAGGTTCATGATGCAGCAGCTCGAGCACGAGGTGCTGACCAACCTCCGCTACCGGATCCCGTTCGCCGTGTTTCTGTTCGACATCGATCTGTTCAAGCTCGTCAACGATACATACGGCCACGTCGTGGGCGACGAGGTCATCCGGCGAACGGCCGAAGCGGTCCGCAGCATCTTGCGGCGGACGGACATTCTGGCGCGATATGGCGGCGAGGAATTCGCGGTGTACCTGCCCCACACGAACAAGGAGCAGGCCGAGATGCTGGCGCAGCGCGTCCGCGAGGCGGTGGAGTCGAACGAGATTCCGACCGGCCGCGGCCGCGCGCCGATCTCGGTGACGATCAGCATGGGCGTCCACGTCGTGGAAGAGCAGACGCACCTGCACGTCGACGACGTGAAGACGTATTTGAAGGACTTGTTCTCGAAGATCGACACGGCACTATACAGGGCAAAGGACAACGGGCGCAACCGGGTCGTCAATCACTGAGTCGAAAGGGGATCGGCGGGATGGCGAAGCACGGGCGGGTCGTCGGAGCGGTCACGGCATTGGGTCTGACCGCGGCGTCTGCGGGTTTATGTTACATGGCATCACAAGGACATGTGCCGATTCCCGCCGCAGCCGGACTCGGCGCGTTCGCGGCCGTCGTCCTGCCGGCCGGCTGGATGCTCGGCCGAAGCTACGACCGGCTGAAGACGGACGCAACGGTAGACGCCTTGACAGGCGTCTACAACCGCCAGTTCATCGAAGCGGCGTTCCGGAAGCTGGAGCGGCAGGCGTCCCGCAAGCGGAAACGAATGACGGTCATGCTGCTCGACGTCAACGACTTCAAGGACGTGAACGACCGGTTCGGCCATCAGCAGGGGGATTCGGCGCTCGCCCTCATCGCGGAGACGCTGCGGCATTGCGCGGAACGCGGCGAGTTCGTGGGCCGGTGGGGCGGAGACGAATTCATTCTGATCTGCCCTTACGCGGACGACAAGGCGATCGAGCGGATCACGAAGCGGATTCACGACCAGCTGCTCGCCGTTTCCAGGAGGATCGGGCTTCGCTTGTCGGTCTCGGTTGGCTGCGCGGTATTTCCGGATCACGGGAAGGACCTCCGCCAGCTGACGCACGGCGCCGATAAGCGGATGTACGCGGACAAATACGCAAGCAAAACGCAGGAAGCCGAACCGGCGGCGCTGCAGGCATGAACGGTCAGGGCGCGATAAAGGCGGGAGAACATCTATGAGAAAAATGCACATCACCTCCGTTGTTCCGGGAGATCGGCTTGCCCGCCCTGTTTTGCAGGAAAACGGAAACGTGCTGCTCGGCGCCGGGGTGGAGCTTAACCAGCGTTTCATCGACAGATTGCTGGGGCTCGGCATCGATATTTTATTTATCGACGATCCGCTGACGGAAGGGTTGGAGCCGAGCGAGGCCATTCAGGACGACACGCGGAAACGGGCAGCGGAATCGATATTCAAAACGATGACCTCGATCATGGATCAGCCGCTCATCAAAGGCCGTACGATCGCGCCGGAGCTCGGGCGGACGTTCCGCAAGGTGTTCGGCGACATCGTGCACGATCTCGTCGGCCGCGAGGAAGTGATGGTCAGCCTGCTGAACATTCACGTCGCCGACAGCTATCTCTTCCAACATTCGCTCAACGTCGCGATTCTCGCAGGTATTATGGGCCTCGCAAAAGGGTATAATCGAAATCAATTGGAAGAACTCGGCATGGGCGCGCTGCTCTTCGACATCGGCATGACGCGGATCCCGAAGGAGCTGCTGAAGAAGACGGGGCCGTACTCGCCCGCGGAACGGCTGCAGATGCAGAAGCACGCGGAGGAAGGGTTCAACCTGATCCGGGCGCAGCACGACATCTCGCTGCTGTCGGCGCACTGCGCGTTCCAGCATCACGAACGGTACGACGGCACCGGCTACCCGCGCAAGCTGAAGGGGGACGAGATTCACGAATACGCGCAGATCGTCGGCATCGCCGACGTCTACGACGCGCTGACCTCCGCGCGGCCGCACCGGAAACGGTTCACGCCGACCGAAGCGATCGAATTTTTGTTCGCTGCGGGCAATACATATTTCGATTTGGAACTGATCAGGCTGTTCTGCAGGCATATTTCGATCTATCCCGTCGCGACGACGGTCCAGCTCAGTACGGGCCAGATCGGGGTCGTCGCCGTGAACAACCCGCTCGCGGTGCACCGGCCGGTCGTGCGGATCATCCGGGAAGCCGACGGTTCGCCGCCGCCCGCCGCCTACCAGATCGACCTGAAGGACGAGCACGGCCTCATGATCGTCAAGGAAGTCTAGGACGTACGAGCATTGCCGATTGTCATTGGATTCATAACTTCATAGACATCGATACTAGCAAACTTGCCGAAAGACAAGGACGCAAAGCCAAAGGGTCTAAGGTACGCGCCACGCGGACGATTGACAGCCTGGCTGCCGATATGTACCCCCGGTCGACGCCGGGGAGCAGGAAGCGGCTCCGTTGTGAAGGATGCGCTTTTTTTCATTATGGAGGAGGCACGGAGAATGGCAGGAGGCATGAAGGCAAGAATCCAGGACGTATACGGCAGCGGCGATCGCGCGAGGTTTACGCTGAAGGCGCTGCTGCACAGCCGCACGGTCGTCGAGAAGGACGGCTACGTGTCTACCGGCATCCTCACGCACGCGGAGGGCGACATGATGGAAATCGAGCTGACGGAATTCCGGAACTTCGAGCTCGGCGATCCCGTCAATCTGACCGTCTACTCGCCGGTCGGCATCCATCGGCTGCGGTCGTCCGTGATCGCGAAGGCGAGCGGAGCGCTTGCCGTCCTCTTCCCGGAACGCTCGCTCGCCGGCTTGGAAGAAAGGCGCGAATCGCCCCGCGTCGACGTCGCGGTGCAGGGCAAGCTGAAGCATCGGCAGACGGAGACGGTGACCGGCAAGAACGACGAGCGGCATACGTTCGAGCTTGAAGAGGAATTCGAGTTCGTCACGCGCAATATCAGCGATTCCGGCATCGGCTTCAAGCTGCTGTTCGGCGGGCCGAAGCTGGACATCGGCGACGTCTACGACGTGACGCTGGCGCTCGAGACGCAGTTTCCGTGCAGGCTGGAAATCATTCGCAAGGACGACTCCGGCCAGCGGGAAGGGTACGGCGCGCGGTTCTTGGACTTGAGCGAGCAGCAGCGCCGCGGGGTACGGGCGTTCCTGATCCGGGAGCAGGTCGGGGCGTATTTCCGGTTGAAGCAGCAGAAGCTGAATCGGTGACGGTTGGGATAGAGGAACACATAGGGGAAGACGTCGACCGGGCAGCCGGCGGCGTCTTCCTTTTTTTGAAAAGAATGGTAAGTTTTCGAATGAACGGACGAGTAAGTTTTAGAATGAACGGACGAGTAAGCCTTAGAAAATCGATTGGCGGAGAAGGGGACGGCATGCGACAATTTTGGCTAGGAATCGGCTCGCTCGCCGTCGCGGCGGCGCTGGCCGGGGCGGCATTCCGGTACGGCATGTATTTCGATGAACGTTTTTACCGCTGGGAATGGCTGCTTTGCTTGGGCGGCGCCGCGGTCGCGGCAGGCTGCGCGTTTCGGCCGCGGAGCGCCGGTCCGTACGGCGGACTGTCCGCCGGAGCTCCCGCCGCGCTGGGGCTCCTGCTCCTCGCGCTGCTGTACGCGCTGGCGCTGCTTCGAGAGCCGGCGTCCGTGCTCGGCACGCTGCAGCAGGCGCTGCGGTATGCCGCTTACGCGGCGTTCGTGCTTCTCCTGCACGCCGGATTCGGCGCGCGGGAGCGCCGCGCCTGGCTGGAAGCCGCGATGCACGCCTCGGGGATCGCCGTAACCGGCTTCGCTTTGGCGGCCTGGCTCGGCCTTGCGTCGTTCCCGTCCGCGATCCTCGCGACGGCGGACGCGCGCTTGTCCGCCGTCGGCGCGCGGCTGGCCGGCACCGTGCAGTATCCGAACTTCCTGGGCGCGATCGCCGCCGCCTACTGGATCTGGACCTTGCTCCAGCTCGCGCGCGGCGGCTCCGTCCGCCGGTTCGGCCCGTTCGCTGCCTGCGCCATGCCGTATCTGCTCGCCGGGCTGCTGACCGAGTCGCGCGGCGCTTGGCTGGCTGCGGCCGCCGCATGGGCAGCCGGCTGCGCGCTGCTGAAGGGCAGGAAGCGCACCGCCTGGCTGCTGTACGGCGGCTGGACGGCGCTGTGCGGCGCGGCGGCATACCGCGCCGTCGTCGCCGCCGGCCTGCGGGGCATGGCGGACGGGAGCGTCGGCGCCGCCAACGCCTCGGAGACGGCGCTGCTGCTGCTGCTGTGCGCGGCGTCGGCGGCGGGCTTGTACGCGCTCCGTCAGCTCGTGCGGCGCGCCGGGGAGCGGGAGCTCGGCCGGCTCGCGTGGCCGGGTCTGGCTGTGCTGCTGGCGGCGTCGGCCGCGCTGCTGCCGGCCGCGATCCATGGCCGGGTCGCGGCAGGCGGATCCGGCGGCGGCACGGCCGGGGCGCGGGCGCTGTTTTACCGCGACGCGTGGACGCTGATCCGCGAGGCGCCGCTGCTCGGCCGGGGCGGCGACGCGTGGCGGAGCCTCTTCCGGCAGGTGCAGTCGCAGCCGTACGTGGGCAGCGAGGTGCACAGCGGGTACGCGGAGCTCGCGCTGGATCTCGGCGCCGCCGGCCTGCTGGCGGGCGCCGCCGCGCTGGCGCTGCTGCTGCGCCCGGTCTGGGGCGGTGACCGGGCGGGGCTGCTGCCGATCGGCGTGCTGCTGGCGCACGCGCTGATCGATTTCGATATGTCGTTCGGCTACTATTGGCTGCTGCTGGGCGCCTGGAGCGTATATTACGCGAGCGACGGGGAGGCGCGCGTGCCGCCTCTCGAAAGCGGGCGCGGGAGTGGCTTCGCAGCGGTGCCCGAAGGGCGGCTGCCGTTCGCCGAAGCGGAGACGGCGCCGGAAGCGCGGCGAGCACCGCGCTTCCGGCCGCTGCCGCGCGAGCCGCGCTGGCCTCGGCTCGCGCGCCGCGCGCGGGCCGCGGTGCTCGCCGCGGCC
>NZ_JBHSHY010000028.1:0-62345 GCF_042653205.1 Paenibacillus sp. GCM10023250
CGCGGCGGCTTTGCGCCGGCGGGCGCGGCGGCTTTGCGCCGGCGGGCGCGGCGGCTTTGCGCCGGCGGCGCGGCGGGCTCGCGGCAGGCTGTGGCCAACACCGCTCGACCCAGCGCTTCGATTCGGTAGGCCACGCCTCCCGCCATCGCGCATGCGGCACCGCATGGATTCGCCGCACGGCGGACCCGGGAAGCGGATCCGGGCGCTTGTTCGCCGGATTGCTCCTCAATGCCGGACAGGAGCGCCGCTATCGCGCGCTTTTCCGGGCCATTTCCGATCGTGCGGCCACACGCTCCGCTATTTGCGATTTCAGGGCTCAATATTGGCGCAATTACGGTCAATAACGGCTCTCATGGCCGCCAAATGCCGAAATCACGCTAATAAGCCGAAATAGCGGATCTCCTGTCCGCGAAAAAATCGCTGGCGTGATTAAGACCGACCATAGCCGAGGTATCGCGCCCGGCTCACAGCCGGCCACATCCTACCCGGCACGCGGCTGGACGCATCGTGCCAGCTCGCGCCAAAGATGCGCCTATCGCGCCCGTCGCGGCTCACTGCTTTCCGTGCCGAGAAGGCCGGCCGCTCGCGGCCGCCCTGTCCCGCCGCCGTCTCAACCGGCAGGCGTGCCCTTCTTGACGCCGGCGAGCAGCTTCTGGATATGCGCTTCGAATTTCTGCGGCTTCGTCGCGGGCGAGTAGCGTTTCACGACGCGGCCCTCCGTGTCTACGAGGAACTTCGTGAAGTTCCACTTGATGGATGAGCCGAAGAAGCCCGGCGCTTCCTGCTTCAAGTAGCGATACAACGGGTCCGCGTCCTCGCCGTTGACATCGATTTTGCCGAGCAGCGGGAACGTCACGCCGAAATTGATCTGACACGTCTCCTGCATCTCGCTGTCCTGTACCGGCTCCTGCTCGCGGAACTGGTTGCAGGGGAAGCCAAGCACGGTCAGCCCCTGCTCCCGGTACTTTTGGTGCAGCTCCTCAAGCCCCCGAAACTGCGGAGCAAGACCGCATTTCGTCGCAGTGTTGACGATCAGCAGCACCCGGCCGCGGTAATCGGCCAGCGGCATCGCTTCGCCGCGGGACGTCTTGACCGTGAAATCGTATACGTTCATCACGCATCACCTCGTTTAATTTTATACAATGTTATTTTAAACAATTCAAAACCGTTTGAAAAGCGGGAATTTCTCCGCGCGCCTTCCTTCGCGGATGGACGCCTCGGACGGTAATCGAAAAGGAGCGCCATCCGCAAGGACGCCGCTCCTAATTATGATGCCTCACACTATCGTATGCCAACCGTCTGCAGCTTATCGGCCTGCAGGTTACGCCGCCAGCCCCGCCGGCTGCTCGAACGCGAAGAGCTTGCCCTTCGCCTGCACGATGACCATCGCGCCAGCCTTCAGCGTCGGCCCGGTCACCTGCGCCTCTGTCCGTGCCCGCAGCAGCGTCCGTCCCGAGGCGAGGTCGACGACCGTCACCACGCCGTCCGTCTGGGCGACGTACAGGCCATGGCCGATGAGATCGAAGCGCGCGATCGGCTTCTCGAGCCCCGCGTTGTACGAGAGGCGCGCGCGGTCCGCCGTCTTCACGCCGTAGACGCCTTCCCCGTCGGAGAACAGCAGCCGCCCGTCGTACGGGCCGCCCGCGTATCGCAATCCTTTCGCCTGATTCGCGACGTAAACGTCGGGCCGGACCTTCGACGGGTCCGCGTTCAGGGGGTAGCGGTACACGACATGGCCGTAGGCGACGAAGACGTCGTCTCCCTGCAGCAGCAGCTGCCCCGGACCGTAATACACCACGGACGCCGGATTGACGCCTTCCGGGTTATACACACGGGTCTTGACGATCTTGCCGGTCGCGAGGTCGATGGCGTCCAGCGTCGTGAGCAGCGCGTGGTCCATGATCGTCTGCTCCCGCGCGGCGTACGCGATCCCGCCGCGCACCTCGATCGGCAGGCTTTCGTTCGCCAACTGCCACGCCTGCTTGCCGCTGCGGACGTCAATGGCGTGCAGCACATAGGAACTGTACGCGCCCGAATCGACGCTCGACGCCAAGAGGTAATGCCCCGCGAACCGCAGCTCGCCGTAGAAGTTCCCTTGCGTCCACAGGAAGGCGCCGTCGGCGAGCCGGAACGCCGTCACCTGTGCGCCCTGCACGTACAGCTGTCCGCCGTTTGCGTACAGCTTCCGAGCGTCCGGCACAAGCTTGCTCGCCGTCCAGACCGTTTTGCCGGTCTTGGCATCCAGCTCGACCGCCCGGCCGTCCGCGGACATGGCGAACACGCGTCCCCCGGAGGTCAGGAGCGGTCCCTTCAGATTCGCGCCGGAAGTCCAAAGCGTCTCGCCCGTGCCGGCCATAACCGCCGTCAGCTTTCCGCGTTCCAGGAAAAACACGCGCTGGCCGTCCGTCACGGCCGTCCCGCTGCCAGGCATCTCCCGGTCGCCCGGGTTATCGACGGCATGCGTCCAGGAGATGGTTGCTTCCGGCGCCTCAGCCGCGCCGGCGGCATCTCCCCGGCCGGACGAGGCATGTCCGCCCGCGCCGTCCGCCAGCACGGTCGTCGCGCTCCCCAAGATCGTTAACGCTAGCACGACCGAAGCCAGCTTCATCAGCCGCATGGCCGGCACCCCCTCTCCGTTCAAGTTGTCCACTAGACGGCTCCCTCGCGCGAAAGGTTTCGCTTTGGGTGTAATTACCTTCATTTTGCACAAATACGTCGACGCCCCGGCGGCCGTCAGACGTTCAGCTGCGCACGCATCGTTTTGCGGTACTCGCTCGGGCTCGAACCCGTGTACTGCTTGAACATCTTGGAGAATTGGTACAACGAGCTGCCAACCCGCTCGGCCGCCTCGGAGACGGACATGTTCGTCTGCACCATCCACTCCTTCGCCATTTCCATCCGCCGCTGGTTCATGTACTGCATCGGCGAACGCCCGGTCGCGGATTTGAAGAACCGGATGAAATAATTCGGATGGAAATGCGCCAGCTCCGCCAGCTGCTCGAGCGTCACGTCGTCCGCCAGGTGATGGTCGATGAAATCCAGCACGCGGCTGACCTTGTCCACGTGGCCGCCGGCCGGCTTGCGCAGGCTCGCGCCCCCGCCCTGCTCCAGAAATTCGCACAGCAGCTCCTGCAGCAGCAGCTTCGACCGCAAATTCGACGTCATCTCGCCGCCGCGAAAATGACGTACCAGCTCGCCGAACGCGCGCGCCGTCGCCGCGGGATCCGCGGCCGTGACGCAGCTCGGCGTCTCGAGCAGCTCGAACAGCTCCTGATCGCCGGATCGGGCGTTGAAATGACATAAATATTGCGGGAACTCGCGGTTGTCTACCGTCCGGACCGACAACGTCGTCCCGGCGGGCAGCACGACGAGCTGACCGGCCTGCGGATACAGCTCCTCTTCCCCGATTTTCAGATGCGCGCCTTCGCCCAAAAAATAATAAAGCCGGTTGAAGTCCGATAACACGTCCGATTGACGCCAGCTCGCCGCACTGTGAAAGTACGCGGCCTCCGATATATGCAGCTGCATGTTCGCGATATAGTTGCTAATGGCTTCCGTTTGCATGATTACCCTTCCCGTCCCCGTCCTATTGCCCCGAAGCGCCGCCGCGTCAACGGCCGGCGAGCCTCAGCTCGCCGCGCTTGCCGTCCCACACCGCCCGTACGCCCAGCTGCCTCAGCAGCCCCGCCGGAATCATCGAGACCCCGGAGAAGCTCCGCCGCACGGGCGCCAGCTCGACCGGCTTGCCGTCGATGGTGCCGCCGCCCTGCGCGAGCACCGCCGTCGAGCCGCCGTACGTCAGCGTCGTCGCGTAATCCGGCGCGACCGCGAAGCTGCCGCCCAGCGCTTGCAGGACTTCCCGCATCGGGACCGAGACATTGCCGTCGTCGATTCGGGCCGGGAACGGAGATAGGAGCCGTTTGCCGTTCACGTAGACGTCGATCGCCGGCTGAATGGGCGTCGGCGCGTACTGCATCCCGTCGCCGGACGGCCGGACGCTGCCCGTCTCGTTCCAATTGTCCGCGCCCCAGCCCCAGACGCGGCCTTTGGCGTCCAACGCGAGGTCATGGTACCCTCCCGACGCAATCGAGACGATCCCGGAAAGCCCCTTGACCCGGCCTACTTGCCCGTTCGGGCCTTTGCCGAACGTCCACACCTCGCCGTACTCGGTCAGCAGGAGGCCGTATCCGCCGGCCTGCACTTCCTTCGCCTTCAGCTGCGGATACAGCCGCGCCGGCTTGCCGTCGACGCGCGCCGCTTTGCCCTCGCGATGGAACGCGGACAGGTCCAGCTTCCACGTCCACGCGCCGCCGATGCGGTCCACGCCGTACAGCCGGCCGTAATTCGCTTGTGCCGACAGCTGCTTCATGGCCGGCAGTCCCGCCAGCTTGAACGGCGGCGCGAGCGCCGCGCCGCCGTTCGCGTCCCGGCGCACGCCGAGCCCCCATACGCCGCCGGACGCATCGAGCGCGAACGCCAGATCGCCGCAGGCGATCAGATTCGTCCATTTGTACGTGCCGGGCACGGCGGTTACGGCCGTCTTGCCGTCGGCGCCGGCATGCGACCAGGTTAGCAGCCGGCCGTCGCCGGTTAGGGCGATGCCGGTTCCCGCTTCCACGGCGGTCACGGCCGTGACATTGGCGAGACCCGGCACCTGCACCGGCAGCGTCGAAGCCCGCGGCGTCGGCTTCAAGCCGGGCACGGAGCCCCATTCCCAGACGGTGCCGTCCGCCTTAAGGGCGACGTTCATGCCGCTGCCGTTCGTCGCGATGGCGGCAATGCCGGACAAATTCGGCAGCCGGACCGGCGCCGCGATGCTCGTCACCGCGTTTTGCGCGAGCACGCCGATTTCGCCGAACAGGTTGCGGCCCCACGACCAGACGGTGCCGTCCGCGCGAAGGGCGGCGGAATAGTAGCTGCCGGCGATGATTTGGCTGAACGCCTTGCCGGCGGCGGGCGCTTGGGCCGGCGCTTGGGCCTGTGCGGGCGCTTGGGCCAGCGGGGCCGCTTGGAGCGGCTGCGCTGCGGATACGGGTGCCGCAGCGACGGCGCCCGACAGCGTCGCCGCCCCGAGCGCGGCCGAGAGCAATGTAGTATAACGATAGGCCATGTGCAGGCGCTCCTTTCGGTAGGTGAACCATCTTTTACACGTTGACGGCGAAGCCAGGAAAAAGGTTGCATGTCTTTCGCCATCCCGCGGCCATGCAGCGATTTGGCACCAACAAAAAGAAGCCCGCGGCGGCTGCGCCGGGGCCTCAAGGCCCGGAATCGCAACCGCCGCGGACTTCGCGGCGCCCCGTCTAGACGGGTTCCTGATTATTAAAATATTGGCACATCAGCAGCGGATTGCCGTCGCAATCCCGAAACGTGAACGCCGAATGAGAGCCATGGCGCGCGAGCGGGCCGACAGTCACGCCGCGGTCTTGCAGCATGCCCCGCGCCGCCTCGATATCATGCGTATCGAACGCGAAAGCCGCGCGTGGCGCCGGCTGCGCGGCTTCGTCCTTGAACAGGTGCATGACGTATTCCCCGCCGAGGCCGAGCTCGACGAAATCGTTCTTGCCGTATCCTCGCAGCTCGAGGCCGAGCTTCTCGCAGTACCAGGCGCTCGCGCGGTCCAAATCCCGGACGTACTGCATCACGCCGAACAATTCCCGCTTCACTAGCGGCTTCATAGGCGATCCCCTCGCTTTCTGCGACCGGTCGCGGGTCGCGCACAAGGCTCCTTCCCCGTATCGCCGCGATGCTACGCGTGCTTCTGCGAATCTGGCACGAGGCCGTGCAGCAGCTTCACCGCTTTGGCCGTGCCCGCCTTCTGCTCTTCCTGCCCCTCGTACTCGACGCTCAGCCAGCCCGTGTAGCCGATGCCCTCAAGCCGCGCGACGATGTCGGCCGCGCCGGCATCCCCTTCCGTCGGTGCGACACCGACGTAGTGCGCCTGGCCGCTTAGCGTGCGATACGTGCCCGGCGTGCCCTCGGGCACCCGCTTGAAATCCTTCGCGTGCACGTGCGAGATATACGGCCGAAGCTCCTCGAAGGACGGCTCCGGCTCCTGATCCACGAGCAGGAAATTGCCCATGTCGAACGTGCTGCGCAGCGCCGGCGAGTCCACCTGCCGGATCAGCTCCAGCACCTGCTCGCTCCGGCCGGCGAACACGCCGTGATTTTCGAGGCACAGGACGATGTCCCGGCTCTGCGCGTAAGCCGCGGCTGCCGTCAGCCCCTCGGCGATCCAGGTCTTGCCTTGGTCGTAGCCAATGCCGTCCTTGACGTCGCCGGCAAACACCCGCACGACCCGCGCGCCCAGCAGCGCCGCCATGTCGACCGAGTGCTTAATATCCGCGAGCGCGGCCTCGCGCTCCGCCTCCGACGGCCGGACGAAGTCGTTGCACGCCCCGAAGCAGGCCAGCGCAAGCCCCGTCCGGGCCAGCGCCTCGCGTACCGCCGGAACGTCGGTCTCGTCGTTCCAGAAGATGCTCAGCAGCTCGACGCCCTGCGCCCCGACGCTTGCCGCGTAGTCGATAAAGTCGGCATTGGTCCACGTGCCGTCCTGCAAATATTTATGGCAGCTCCATACGCTAATCGCGATTTTCATAGCCGCGTTCCCGCCTCTCCGGGCACCTTACCGGTACCGTTTAATGAATTCCACCGCTTTGCGGATATCCTGCTCCGGCTTGTCGCCGACCTCGCGCTCGATCGTCAGGTAGCCGCCGTAGCCGATCTCCTGCAGCGCCTTAAAATACGCGCCGAAATCAACGTCGCCCTCGCCGAGCGGCAGCTCCGCGAAATCCGGGCCGCCCGACGCCATCGCCGCGATCTGCTCGTGCGACATGCCCTCGTAGCCGAGGAAGCCGTACACCTCGCGCGGATCGACGGCACGCATCCGGCGGCCGTCCTTCACGTGCGTGTGCACGATGTAGTCCTTCAGCGTGTAGACGCCCTGCACGGGGTCGTCTCCGGTCACCATGACCATGTTCGCCGGGTCGAAATTGACCGATACGCCGTTCGTGCTCAGCGTGTCGAGGAACCGCTTCAGATGCGCCGCCGGCTCCGGTCCCGTCTCGATCGCGAAGTACGCGTTCATACTCTTCGCGTATTGGCCCAGCTCCTCGCAGGCGCTTTGCATGGCCGCGTAGACCGCGCCCTGCTCGTCCTCCGGCACGATGCCGATGTGCGTCGTGACGATCGGGGTGCCGAGCTCCACCGCGAGATCGAGAATCCGTTTCGACTTCTCGACCTTAAGCGGATTCGCCGCCGCGTCCTGGAAGCCGTGGCCGCCGAGGTCGCCGCACAGCGCCGAGATCTCGAGCCCCAAGTCCGCGATGAAGCCGCGCAGCTCCCGGCGTGCCGCCTGATCCAAGTGCGCCGGGTCCATCTCGCCGGACACCGCGTAGATTTGCACGCCTTCCGAGCCGACGTCCTTCGCCTTGCGCAGTCCTTCGCGCACGCCGACATTGAAGCTGTCGACGATGACGCCGATTTTATTAGTAAGCGGATTCGCCATGTCCATCTTCCTTTCGTCTCTTCGCAAATTACCCGCGCCGCGCCGGGCGGAAGCGAGCCATCTTCCCCGCGGCCGCTCCCGGCGCGCCGCTTGCCCGGCTGCCGGCCGGGCAGCCGGCAATGATACAACCGAACTTAGTCGAACCGAATCTCCCGGCCGGACGCCGCCGATTCGTACACCGCGCTCAGCATGCGCGTCACTTCCAGGCCGTCCTCCACGGGGCTGAGCGTCTCGCAGCGGCCGAGGCTGCTATTGACGAAATGCGCGATTTCCCGGCCGAATGCTTCCGTCGCGTCGAAGCTCGAGTTGTCGATCTGCGGCGTCACGTTGACGATCGTATCGTGCTTCTCCGACATGACGAGGAGCGCCGGCTCGACTTCCGCGCCGCCCTTGTCACCGTACAGCTTGATGTACAGCTCGTCCTTCGCCGCGTGCAGCGTGAAGCTGACGTCGACCATCAGCGACGCGCCGTTCTCGAAGCGGATGACCGCGTTCGCCGCGTCCTCCACGTCGTTGCGCGACGCGTCGTAATCCGCCGCTTTATAGAAGGAGAGGTTCTGGATGTGCGCCCGGTTGCCGAGCCGGTTGTACGTGTTCCCGCTGACGGAGACCACCTTCGGCCGGCCCATCAGGTACCAGCAGATGTCGATGATATGGACGCCGAGGTCGATCAGCGGCCCGCCGCCGGAACGCTCCTTGTCCGAAAACCAGCCGCCGGGATTGCCCAGCCTGCGCAGGCACGAGGCCTTGGCGTAGTAAATCTCGCCCAGCTCGCCCGCGTCGATGAACCGCTTCAGCACGTCGACGCTGCCGGCGTAACGCCGCACGAAGCCGACCTGCAGCACCTTGCCCGAGCGGCGGACCGCCTCCCGCACCCGCTCCGCGTCCTCGACCGTCCGCGTCATCGGCTTCTCGCACAAGACGTGCTTGCCCGCCTCCAGCGCGGCGATGCTGATCTCCGCGTGGGTGTTGTTCCACGTGCAGACGCTGACCGCGTCGATGCCAGGATCGGCCAGCAGCTCCCGGTAATCCGTGTACGTCCGCGCCGCGCCGTACTTGTCCGCCGCCGCTTGGGCGCGCTCCCCGTTCAAGTCGCAGATCGCCGCGATCTCCGCGTCCGGACACCGCTTGTACGCTTCCAAATGCAACCCCGAAATCGATCCCGCGCCGATGACGCCCACGCGCAGCTTGCCGTTCTCCGTCGCCATGATTAAAGGCTCCCTTCCCCTCCGGCCCTTCGCCGGCTATAATGGCCTTGCAAGATATTAGCATGACTATACTAATTAAACCTTTCTCTACCTTACCATGTCTTTTCCAACGGGAGAATGCACATTATGCCAACCTACATGGATAATATGATCAGCCCGCTGCCCATCCGGCTGTTCGGCGGCGTCATCGATTTGAAGAAGCTGCGCGTGCAGTCGCTCGTCATCCACGGCGCCGGCCATTTGCCCGGCCGCATCCAGCGGCGGACCGACGCCCGGTTCGAGCATTGGGCGTTCGTCTATATCGGCGGAGGGCGCGGCTATTACCAGGCGGGGAGCGGCCCGCGGCAGTCCGTGGAGGCCGGCTCGCTGTTCTGCCTGTACCCCGGCGAGACGTTCCAATACGGTCCGGAGGAAGGCGGCTTCTGGGACGAATACTACTTCTCGCTCGAGGGCGCGCGCGTTCAGGAATGGCTGGCCGGCTGGTACGGGGAGCCGGAGATCGTCAGGCCCGTCGGCACCGACGAGAGCTTCTTCGGCAAAATCGAACTCATCTTCCGGCTGCTCGACAGCGCTGTCCCCGCCAATCAGGACCGCGCCGCCCTCGCGCTGGAAGCGCTGCTCTTCGACATGTCGCTGCGGTACAGCCGGACCGAGACGGACAGCCGCGCCCTGTTCGTCCACCGGCTGCTCGACGATCTCGCCGAGGCCGTCTACGGCAAGCCGAGCGGAGCGGACATCGCCGCCAGGCACCACATCTCCGTCCCGACGCTGCGGCGGATCGTGCACGACTACACCGGCTACCCGCTCGGCGAATTCATGCACCGGCTGAAGGTCGCCGAGGCGAAGAAGCTCCTCTTGAACACCGACCGGACCGTCATGGACATCGCGGGGCTGCTGGGCTACTCCGACATGTTCTATTTCTCCCGGATCTTCAAGAAATTCGCGGACGCAGCGCCGACGGCGTACCGGTCGCAGATGGGACGCTGACGGCGCGCAGGCGAAGGCGGTATAGGGCGTCGAAGGGCGTTGGAACAGGCCGGAATAGGCCGGCAAGCAGCAGCGGGCGTTCATGACGCAAAAAAACCGCCCCTTCGCGGACGAAAGGGCGGTCATGGACGCACGCGGCGGATAGCGGACGTTAGTCCCGCTCCACCAGATTGCGCTGCAAGTAGTGCTCCAGCGCGTTGGTAATCTCGAATACCGTATGCGCGAGATCGTAATTCTCGAAGGCGTGCTCGCAGCTCGGCTGGTAGGCGATCGCCGACTCGTACTGGTTCATGCGCGCCTGCACGATGCCGGGCGCTAGTCCTGATTCCTTCAGGCGCTCCTCTACCGTGCGCCTGTCCGCGTAAATGAAAAGCCGGACGAGCCGGTCGCCGTACTGCTCCTTCAGCAGCTGCGCGCCTTCGGGATTGACGATCAGATAGATGCTGCCGCCCATGCCCAGGCGCTGCTCGATGTCGATGCCGCGCAGGCCGTAGCGGTTCCCGTTCAAGGCGATGCTCTCGATGAAATCGCCCGAGCTCTCGAGCTGCTCGTAAAGCTCGGGGGTAATGAAATGGTAATCCTGGCCGTTTACTTCGCCCGGCCGCGGCTTGCGCGTCGCGTACGAAAGCACCTTGGCGATGCCGAGCGTCGTGCCGACGCTGTCCGCCACCGTCTTGCGTCCGGAGCCGTCCGGTCCCGTGAATACGAAAATCAGCTTGCGATCCGGTTGATTGTTCATCGTCCCAGCCTCCCTGAAAATCGTTCGATTTGCGTGTCCGCCAATCCGCGTGACTGAACATCCGGCTTTCTTTCCAGCGATTTACATACTCCGATTATAACGTATGCCGCAAAAATCGGGCAATCCGCATTCGCCTTCCGCTTGACGAACCTTGCGGAATCAGTTATAGTAAATAAAAACATATGTTCGCGTTTCACTTACGACGGAAGCACCCGTAAGCAAAGGCATCCTGCCTTTCTTACGGGTTTTTTGCGTTCTGCCGAAGGAATGCGCGGCAAAGGAGGAAAAAATGTTTATGGTAAAGTCTATGAGAATGAGTGCGGTTTCATCCATCCTGCTTGCCCTGCTTGCCCTCGCCCTGCTGATTCCCGGCACGGCTTCCGCGGCTTCGGTCTCGATCTCCAAGACCGCCCAGACGGCGCTGTCCAAGCATATCGCCGCCGCGCCGGCGCCGACGAAGGACAAGCTGAACGCCCAGTACCTCGCCCTGCAGTCGTACCAGGGACAGGAGACGAGTCTGGACGAGCGCTACAAGTCGCTGCACGCCAGCAACGGCCAGCTGCTGGACGCCGTGAACAAGCGGATCAAGGCGATCGACGCCGAGAAGCTGGCCCGGCTCGCCAACGAAGCGAACGCGGCGCGCGAGAAGTACAAGCCGCTGTTCGCGCTCTACACGTCGCTTAACAAGCAAATCGCGGACGCCCGCAAGCTCAAGCTGAAGGAGTTGACCGCCGTCCTCTCGCGCCAGGCGGGGACGGTCAAGATTGCCGTGCAGCTGGCCCGCGAGGAGATCCGGATGCGCGACGACGCGCTGAAGACCGCCAAGGCGTCGACCGCCAAGACGGTCAAGGCGCTGAAAACGAAGCTCGCGGCGATCGACCCGCTGCACGCCCAGACGAAGACCGCGCAATCCGCCGTCTCCGGCATGAAGAAGAACATTCCCGGCGTCGTGAAGACGATGAACGCCTGCGTGAAGAGCGGCTCCTTCGCCGGCACGCTGGAGGCGCTGAACGCGCTCGTCTCGTCGTCCAAGGGCATCGTCGACTATAAGACCCGCATCGTCGGTTACGAGAACAGCGTCACCGCCGTCATCAAGGGCGTCAACGCTCAAATTCCGGCCAAGTAACGCCGCCTCCCGGCCGGGGAGCCAATTCGCGGTCATGCACGGATGGGCAGCCGAATACGCTAGAAGTGGCGTTCTATGGATTCTCCGGCCGATCAAGGGAGGGAAGCGCAATGCAAATCCATGTCGTCCGGGCCGGCCAAACTTTGTGGCGGCTGTCGCGGACATACGGCATTCCGGTGGACGCGATCGCGTCCGCCAACGAGCTGTCGCCCGAGCAGACGCTGGTGATCGGACAGGCTTTGGTCATCCCCATCGCGGGAAGCTACTACTTCGTCGTTCACGGAGACACGCTGGCGTCCGTCGCGGCCCGGTTCGGCACGACCGCCGCCCGGCTCGCCGGCGTCAACGACATTGCTGCAGGCGCGGCGCTCCAAGTCGGGACCAGGCTGTACATTCCGCCGGCGCCGAACCGGAAGGCGTATGTCAACGCGTACCTCGATCCGGGACCGTCGGCGGTATCCGCCGCGCTGACGGAAGCCGCCCGCGACGCGGCGCCTCTGCTGACGTACTTAGCCCCGTCGAGCTTCCGCATCCAGCGGGACGGGACGTTGAAGCCGCCGCCGCTCGGCGATCTCGCGAACATCGCGGCGCGGCGGCGGACCGCGATGATGATGGCTGTCACCAACCTCGAGGACGATCAGTTCAGCGACGAGCTCGGGCATTCGATCCTGAGCGACACCGCGCTGCAGGATAAGCTGATCGCCGATATCGTCGCGACGGCGAAGCGGCTGCGGTTCCTCGACGTCCATTTCGACCTGGAGCATCTTCTTCCGGCGGACCGCGAGGCGTACAATGCGTTTCTACGCAAGGCAGTCGTGCCGATCCACGCCGCGGGCCTGACCATGTCCACGGCGCTTGCGCCGAAGACGAGCGCGGACCAACCGGGCCAGTGGTACGAAGCCCACGATTACCGGGCGCACGGCGAAATCGCCGATTTCGTCGTCATCATGACGTACGAATGGGGCTACAGCGGCGGTCCGCCGATGCCGGTCTCGCCGATCGGCCCCGTCCGCGACGTGCTGAACTATGCGCTGACCGAGATGCCCGCGAACAAGATCCTCATGGGCCAAAACTTATACGGCTACGACTGGACGCTGCCCTATGTTCACGGCGGGCCGTACGCGAAGGCGATCAGCCCGCAGGCGGCCATCTCGCTCGCGCGGCAGCGGAACGCGGAGATTCTGTACGACGCGGAAGCCCAAGCGCCCTACTTTACGTATTGGGACGACAACCGCAAGGAGCACCGCGTCTGGTTCGAGGATGCCCGATCGATCCAGGCCAAGTTCGATCTGCTGAAGGAATTGAAGCTGCGGGGCATCAGCTACTGGAAGCTTGGCCTGAGCTTTCCCCAAAACTGGCTGCTGCTCGAAGACAATTTCTCCGTCGTGAAGCTGCTGCCTTGATGGGTGCCTTGATGGGTGCCTTGATGGGTGCCTATGGGTGCCTTGATGGGTGCCTTGATGGGTGCCTTGATGGGTGCCTTGATGAAGCTTTTAATGAAATAAAGACTCGCGTCCGCAACGAAAGCAGCCGACGCGAGTCTCTTTTTTTGCCGCGCCGCGCTCTCGGCCTGCTTGCCCGGAGGCGCTTCTTCCCGTGGCGCCAACCTCTCGCGCCGCGTCGGCATGCCGTGATCGCACGTCCGCATTCCGTCCGTTTGGACGGCGATGCGGGCTTTTTCGGGTCCGGCAGGCCGCCTTAGGTCGTAGCCGTTCCCCGCCTTAAGGCCAGATGCCAAAACCGCCGCGGGACCGTTTCGGCGATCCCCCGCTCCCTTTAAGATAAGGATATCGATAACACAGCTGCACAAACGCTCGCAAGCAAGCCTTCCACATAAGCACACACCAATAGAAGGAGAGGATTCGCATGAAAAAGCTGTACCGTTCCACGCTGAACCGTAAATTGACCGGACTCGCCGGCGGCATCGGCGATTGGCTTGGGGTCGACCCCACCATCGTCCGGCTGCTGTTTATCGTATCCGGCGTATTCAGCTTGGGCGCCACGCTGCTGGTCTACGTGATCGCCAGCGTGCTGGTGCCGAAAGCGCCGTTCGAAGTCATGACGCCGGATTATCCGTTCCGGTACTACGGTTAACCGCCCGCCGCGCGAAGCATCGCCGGATGATCTGGACGAACGCCTCATAACGAACGCCAAATTAGAACACCTTACCTAGGAGATGAGCGAAATGGGAATTTTGAACCGCCTGTTCAACATGACGCAAGCCGCCGCCAACGAGCTGCTTGACAAGCTGGAAGATCCAACCATGATGATGAACCAGTACGTGCGCCGCATGCAGGAGGAGATCGCGAACGCGCAGCATGAGCTGCTGAAGCAGGAGGCGCTCGCCAAGGGCGTGCAGCAGCAGGCGCAGGAAGCGGCCATCCTGGCGGAGCAAAGCGAAGCCCGCGCGCTGGACGCGATGAAGGCCGGACAGGAAGCCCATGCCCGCGAGGCGCTGACGGCGAAGCTGCATTACGAGGAGAAAGCAAGGGAATATGGCGCATGGCACGAGAACGCCAAACGCCAAATCGCCGAGCTGACGATCCGGCTGGAATCGGCCAAAGCCGAGCTGCCGCAGCTGCTGAAGAAGCGCGACGAGCTGGTCAACCGCCTGCAGCAAGCTGCCGCCAAATCGCGCACGTCCATGCCGAGCTTCAGCGTCGGCCCGAACATTCTGGATGGCGGCGGCGCGTCCCGCGGCTTCCAGCGCATGGAGGAGAAGATCGCGCAATGGGAAGCCCATATCGAAGCGTCCCGCGGTCCGTACGGCTCGCAAGGCTACGGCGCTTACGGCAGCGGCTCGACGTATGCCGGCATGCCGGGCGCGTCCAAGCCCTCGCTCGTCGACGAGCAGCTGGAGCAGCTCCGCAAGAAGCTGCCGACGGACGGCGAGTAATGCGTGCGCCATGCGCCGACGTTTGAGCAAAGAGCCCGGTCCCGTTCAACCGAACGGAACCGGGCTTTTTGACTATCGCTTTGCTGTCGGCACCGGCCATGCCGGCCGTGCCTTCCGCGCTACACTAGGAAGAACCCTTCCTCGTGCAAATACTGCTCCGCTTCCTCGTACGTTTCCAGCACCATTTCCAGGTTCGCGCCGGCATATACGTACCAGAGGTCGTCCTCGTGCTTCAAGGTGAGCGTCTGCTTGCCCGCGCCGTGCCATACCGTCGCGTTCGCCTTGCCGCCGCGCGCGGAGGCCGCCTGCTTGCGGGACGGCAGAGCCGGTTCGGGCTCGCGGACCGACAAGGAGCGGATCGATTCCGCCACGAGCTTGCGCAGCGCGGCCTCGTCGAAATCACGGACGTTCACGAAGCCCTTATCGTCCGTCTCGTAGCCGGTCAGCAGGCCGGCGAAGATGAAGCCGTTGCCGTTGGGATGCAGGTGGAAGGCCACGTTCTTCTTATCGTAGAGACTCTCCTCGTACTGATAGTTGACGCGTCCGAGCGACACGTCCTTCCGGCTGAGCTCGGGGAAGGACTCCATAATCGAAAGCTTCTGTTCGAAACTAAGCATAATCGCCTCCGGAATAACGGGAATAGAATTGCCTGTGATTATACCACAGCCGCCTTCGCAAGGCCAAAAACTGCCGTTCCGGTACAACGCGTTCTGTCGTACCGGCTGTTCTACACTATAGCTGCGCCAATCATCACGAGCCTTGCCGTTTGGGCATCGCGGGTGGTGGAATAGGCTTATCGGAATGCGTTTGCAAGAAAGGGTTGGTTCCATGAGCCATTTGCACCCGATCAGATGGTTCGACGGTCAGATCAGAGAAGGCCGGTACCGAGCAGCACAAGCGCTCACGGAGCGGTTCGAAATCTCGAGTCGCCAGGCGCCGCGCGACGTCGAGTACTTGGCCTATTCTTTATCAGCCCCCTTGCTTTACGTGGCGAAGCACCGCGGGTATTGCTGCGAGGATAAAACATACGCGCTTCCGCTTCTATATATGACGGATGAGGAGCAGAAGATTTTGAACGATTTATCACAACCCTACAGGAAGTACGATTACGACGGCGCCGCCTCCCTCAACCGGGTCGCCGGCCTGCTGGACCGCTTCGCGCTGGACGGCGGGGAGGGCGAGGTGCAGCGCCGGTGTTCGAAGCGCGGCCGCTGCGTGTATTTTCCCGAATCGGGGTATAGTATAGGAGGCAGCTGGAAAAATCGCGCTCCACATCACGCAGAAAGGCGGGGTTCGCCTATGAAGAAGCGAAACCGGGAGGGATACAGCGAAATGTACAACGAAACCTCGAACACCGTTGCCGGCATCAACACGCCGAAGGACCATGAAGGCTGCGGACCGATCGATATGGTTAGCGATGCGATCGAAGCGATCGTCGACAATGTCCAGCATACGTTCGACCACGGCGGCCGGCGCGACGAACATAGCGCTCTCGACGGCGAGACGGACGCGTACGACCACCACGAGCACATACAGCGGCATCAGCGCCATGACCGGCATTCCTATTGACCGGTACGCGCCGGCACGCAACTAAATCGCCCTCCGCTTAGGCCGAAGACCGGCCAAGGGAGAGGCGATTTTTCTTTTCGACTCTACATTATTCGCCGGGCGGCAGCGCGTTTCATGCCTGCCGCCCCAGACCGCGAAGCCGAGGCGCGAGGCCCGAGGCGCGGCGGCCCCAGCCGCGAGGTTGACCGAGCTCGGCCGAGCGGCGACTGGCACAACCGCGTTAAGCCTCCTCGTGCTGCGGCACCTCGCCCGCGCCGCCGGCCGCCGGACCGTTCAGCCCGAGCGATTCCGCCGCCCGCTCCATGTCCGCGATCAAATCCTGCGGACTCTCGAGGCCGACGTATAAGCGGACGATGCTGCCGTCCTCCGGCGCTTGACCGGCTAAATTGACGGTCACGAGACTCTCGAAGCCGCCCCAGCTCACGCCGATCTTGAAATACCGCAGCCGGTTCGCCCACTCCTTCATGACCGCCGGCGGCCGGCTCGTCAGGAACGAGAACAGGCTGCCGTAGCCCGCCATCTGGGTGCGCCCCAGCTCATGCTGCGGGTGCGACGGAAGGCCGGGATGATTCACCCGCTGCACGAACGGCAGCGAGCGGACATGCTCCGCGACGGTCAGGCCGCTCGCCTCGTGCCGCTGCATGCGCAGCGGCAGCGTCCGCAGCCCCTTGGCGGCGAGCGCCGCGGTTTGCGGCGTCATGATCGAGCCGAGCAGCATGTACTCGTGGTTGCCGATCGCGTCGACCAGCTCCCGAGAGCCCATAATGACGCCGCCGACGCAATCGCTGTGGCCGGCGATATACTTGGTGATGGAATGCACGACGAGATCGACGCCGAGCGCGAGCGGATTCTGGTACATCGGCGTCGCCCACGTATTGTCGATAATCGTCCGGGCGCCGATGCTGCGCGCGAGCGCCGCGCACTGCCGCAGGTCCTGCAGCTCGAAGCGCATCGTCGTCGGACTCTCGAGGTAGAACAGCTTCGTGTTCGGCCGCGCGGCTGCGCGCCAATTGTCGACTAGGCTGCCGTCGATGAACGTCGTCTCGACGCCGAACCGCTTCAGGTAGACGAACAGCAGCTCCCGCGTCGGGCCGTACGCCTGATCGACGCAGACGACGTGGTCGCCCTGCCCGACGGAGCCCATGATGGCCGCGGATATCGCGCCCATGCCGGACGCGAAGCATTTCGCCGCCTCCGCTCCCTCCAGCGCGGCGAGCTTCTGCTCCAGCGCCTCGACGGTCGGATTATTTCCTCGGGAATAAACGTGGTTCCGCATCAAATCCTTGAACGCGTCCTCGAACGCCGCGTACGTCTCGAACGCGAACAGGCTGTTCTGATAGAGCGGCACGTGAATCGCGCCGTGATGCCGGGAATCGAAAGGATCGTGAGCCGCTTGCGTGAATTGCCGTTCGAGGCGGCTCTCTCTGTCTTCGTGAGGTCGCTGGTCTTCGTTGTTCATCCTTTTTCGGCTCCTTGTGTCAGACCTTCAACGATGAAGCGCTGCGCGAATGCGAATATGATCACCGTCGGAATGATCGAAAGCACGACGCCGGCGGACATGGAGCCCCAGTCGACGTCGAACTTCAAGATGAAGGAGTTCATCGCGACCGGGAGCGTCTTCAGCTTGTCATCGTCGATGAACATCGCCGCCAGGAACAGTTCGTTCCAGTTTTGCACGAAGGCGAAAATGAACGTCGACGCGATCCCCGGCAGCATGACCGGAATGATGACGCGCAGGAGCGCCGACCAGCGCGAGCAGCCGTCGATCATCGCCGCTTCCTCAAGGCTGGATGGGATCCGCTGAAAAAAGCCGCGCAGCATGATCGTCGAGAACGGAATCAGGCCGACGGTGTACATCAGCACGAGCGAGAACCGGTTGTTCAGCAGGTCCATCTGGCTCATCAGCAGGTACAGCGGCGCCAGGGCGATGAAGCCCGGCAGCATCTGCGTCGCGAAGAACGCCAGCATGATCTGGCCGTGCCCGCGGAACTTGAACCGGGCCAGCACGTACGCGCTCAGCACGGCGATGACGATGACGACCAGCGCCGCCAGGATCGCGACGGCCAAGCTGTTGCCGATGTAGATGTGGAACTTCGAAATTTTGAATATCTTCTCGTAGTTGTCGAATGTGAAGCGCTCCGGCCAATAGCGAAGCGGAAACGAGAAAATGTCCTTCTGCGGCTTGAACGACGTGATGACGATCCAATACAGCGGGAAGATCATCACGACGAGGTAGACCGCCAGGAAACCGATCTTGAACGCCGAGCCGAACCGCTGCTTCATTAGAAGTCACCCACTTTCTCCGCCTTGGTGACGGACAGGAAGAAGATCGTGTACAGCAGCAGGATGGCGATCATGATGACGCCGATGGCCGAGGCCGCCCCGTAGTCGCCGGCGTAAATGATCCGATCCAGCATCAGGGAGGACAGAATATGGGTACTGCCGGCAGGACCGCCGTTGGTCAAGCCGTAGATGATTGTCGGGTCGTTGAAAATCCAGATCGCCCGCAGCAGCGTGGTGGCGATGATCGTCGGCAAGATGTACGGGAGCGTGACGTTCCACAGCTTGCGGATGCCCGTCGCGCCGTCCATGTCGGCCGCCTCGTACAGCTCCGAGGGCACGGACTGCAGCGCGGCGAGCAGCATGATGGCGAAGAACGCGATGCCGTACCAGACGTTGGCGATAATAACGGAGGTCATGGCCCATTTCGGATTCGACAGGAAGCCGATCCGTTCGTGGATGAGGCCGATGCGAAGCAGCAGATCGTTGATGACGCCGATTTGCGAGTTGAACAGCCACTTCCAGATCATGCCGATCAGGAAGCCGGACAACGCCCAGGAATAGAACGCGAAGCCTTGGAAAATGCCTCTGCCCCGGAACGGCTTCTTCAGCAGAAGCGCGAGCGCCAGGCCGAACAGGAATTGAAAGATGAGCGAGCAAAAGACCCAGTAGCCGCTGTTGGTCAGCGCGTGGAGAAATTTCGGATCGCGGAAGGCTGCCTTGAAGTTGGACAGGCCGACGAAATGGACGTTCCGCAAATCGAACAGCTTGTAGTCCTGGAAGGCCATGACGATCCCCTTCAGGAAGGGATAATACGTGAACGCAAGCACGAGCAACAAGGCGGGGAGCAGCCCCGATAGAATAAAAATCCTGTTTTTCATGTTTTCGCACCGCCTTGCTTCTGGAATGTAGTAAGGGCGGCTGCTGCCGCCCTCCCGGAGTCGATTGAACGCGCGCCGCTTACTTGCTGCCTACCTTGGACTTCTGGTCGGTCCAGTACGCGTCCCATTTCTTGAGCGTGTCGTCGAGGGAAACTTGGCCAAGCAGCAGCGCCTGCCCCGATTCCATCTCCGTCTGTCCCCATTGGCCCGTGCCCGGATAGGCGAACGGCGGCTTGTAGTTCACGAACTTGTCCGGTGCGTTGGACATGTCGATCAGCGTTTTGTACGGGCCGGTCTTGAAGAATTCGTCTTCCGTGGCCGAGGTATGAATCGGAATGAGTCCGAAGTCTTTCGAGAATTGCGTGTTCTCGTCCGGGCTGGACAGGAACGAAATCAGCTTCCACGCTTCTTCCTTATGCTTGGAGTTGGCCGCCACGCCCCAGCCCGCTCCGCCTGCGGCGAGCAGCGCCTTGCCCGACGGGCCGGCTTGCAGCGGCGCCGTCGCCCACGTGCCTTCGGCCATCTTCTCCGTCAAGGATTGGATGACGTCCGGATCCTGCAGCAGCATGCCCGTCACGCCGGACGTAAAGGCCTGCACCTGCTCCTGGAAGCCCCAGTTGATGGAGTCCGGCGGCGAAGCGTCCTTATATAATTTGAGGTAAAGTTCCATCGCTTGCTTGGCTTCCGGCGTCGAGAAAATCGTCTTGCCATCCTTCGTGAACATGGAGTCCTCGAGGTTGACGTTGTCGCCGTTGTAGGCCAGGATCATGGCGTCGGTCGTGCCGTTCGAGCCCGCCCCGCCCCGGAAGGAGAAGCCGTACCGGTTTTGCGACGGATCGGTCAGTTTCTTGGCCGTTTCGTACAGCTCGTCCCACGTAGCCGGCGGGTTCAAGCCTTTCTCTTTGAACCAGTCCGCGCGGTAGAACAGCTGGCGCTCGTAGAGGCCGTTCGGGATGAAGTACAGCTTGTCCCCGATGGAGCCGACCGATTTCGATATCGCGCTGACGGACGCGTAGTCCGGCCACTGGTCGGCGTACGAGTTAAGCGGCTCAACGAACCCGTTGTTCACGAACTCCGCGACGGTCAAATCGCGCACTTCGACGATGTCCAGATCTTCCTTAGCCCCAAGCATCGTTCTGATTTTATTGTCGGCTTGGTCAAATGGGGGCGAGATCAACTCCACTTTGATGTTCGGGTTCGCAGCTTCGAATTTGTCGATGGAAGCCTGAATCAGTTCTGTCCGTTTCGGACTGGTCAAACTTTCAATCATCCGCAGCGTGACTTGCTCGCCGCTGCTTCCGGCGCCGTTGTCGCCGGTCGATTCGTTGTTGCTGCCGCAGCCCGCCAAAAGTCCGGCAGACAAAGCACCGCAGAGCAGTAAAGCCGAGTACTTCTTACGCTTTGCCATATCGATTTCCCCCCATCAGATGTATCATACAGTCATCCTGTCTGATAGGTTTGATTATATTGAAAGCGCTATACGCTGTCAATAAAAAGTTGCGGAATGTTGACGATTTTTGTACTATTTGACGCTTTTCAATTTATTCTCGATGAGATCCATCATCTTGTAAAACTCCTGCATGGCGCCTTCCGTGTTGTGCGTCTTGATGGCGTCGAACATCGTGATGTGATACGGGTACGTGTCGTCGAACAGCTGCTTGTCTCCCAGCGGTTCGTTGAAGAACCGTTCGTACATGACCGAGAAGGAATCCAGCACGCTCTGAAGCACCTGGTTCCCCGTCGCCTTGATCACGAGCTGGTGAAAGGTCAGGTCGATCTGCGACGTGTCGAGACCCGCTTCCTTCTGCCGCTTGTATTCCGCGAGCACCGCTTCGATCTCCGCGATCTGCTTGTCCGTGATCCGCTTGGCCGCCAGCCGGACGGCTTGTCCTTCGAGCGCCCTGCGGACTTCGAGCGTATCCAGCAGGAAGTTGCGCTCCCGCTCGATCTTGACCTTGCCCATGAAGCGGAAGGTGTTGACGTCGCGGACGAAGATGCCTCTGCCGTTCTCTACTTGAATGATGTCCAGCGCCTCCAGGGAGCGCAGCGCTTCGCGCAGCGAGGAACGTCCGACGCCGAACATGTGCGTCATCTCTTCGACGGAGGGAAGTTTGTCGCCTTCGGATAGCTCTTTCTCTTGAATGTAATTCTGGATTTCCTGCGAAACTTGCTCATGCACGAGCACTTTTTGAATTTTTCGCATGATTTCAGCACTCCTCCTCCCAACAGCCTATCAGACAGGTCTAATCGTAATGGAGCCGTATCCAATTGTCAATAAATACTCCCATGGCGTGTAAGGAAGCTTCGGCCCGTCCGGCCAAAGCTTCCCCGCCGCGGGCTACGGCCGCCGCGCGGGTACGACCCGCACGGCGGCGCCTTTGCCGCTCGTTTGGATGCCGGTCTCTCGGCTGCCGCGGCCTTTCAGGTCGGCCAGCAGCCGCTCCAGCAGCGCCTTGGCCTGCTGGCTCTCCTTGCCCTGCGCGCGCACCGTCAGGTCGACGGCAAAGCCGCCGTCCAGCAGCTTCTCCAGCTGCCGCAGCTTCGTCTCGTAGTCATGGTCCTCGATATGCGGCGTGAGCCGGATCTCCTTCGCCTTAAGCGGGCCGTCTAGTCGCTTCTCCGCCTGCTTGCGCGCGGCCGCGTCCTGCTTCGCCGCGCTGCGGCTGATCAGGCGGCACGGCGGCGGACTGCTCAGAAGCGACTCGCAAACGAGGTCGACCTTGTGCTTCTTGGCCAGCGCAAGCGCCTCGTCCCGCGGCACGATGCCGAGGTCCTCGCCGTCCAGGCCGGTCAGCCGCACTTCGGACGCCTTGATCTGTTCGTTCGCGATCACGACGCGCCCGCCTCCTTCGCGAGCCGCTCGACGAGCTGCGGCAGCCAGCCGTCCAACTCGCGGAACGCGAAGCCTTCGGCCCGCGCCTTGGCCGTATCCATGACCCACGGCGCCGGGATGCCGAACGGCGACATGTCTGCCTGCTCCGTCTCGGGCGCGATGCTCGCGCGCTTGCCGGTCGCTTCTTCGATCAGCCGCACGATCGCGCCGGGCGAGATCTCCCCGTTCGAGCAGGCGTTATACGGCCCTTCGGCGTCCGTCCGGCCGAGCCAATCGAGAAATTCCGCCGCTTCGTCGGCCAGAATGAACGACATCGGCACCTCCGGCGCGGGAATGCCGATCGTCCGGCCCTGCAGCACGCGCTCGACGTGAAAATGAAGCCGGCGCGTGTAATCCTCCGTGCCGAGCACGATCGGAAAGCGCGCCGCGGCCACCGGAAACGGCGCCTTCTGCAGCAGCACCGCCTCGACCAGCCGTTTGCCCTCGCCGTAGTCGATGTCGGCCGGGTAGGTCTCGGGCAGCTCGCGGCCGCGCGCGTCGTACATCGCCTCCGTCTTGGCCGGTCCGCCGAACGGATAGACGCTGAGCGACGATGTGACGACGTATTTGCCGATGCGTCCCGCGAACAGCCTCGCCGCTTCCTCCGCCTCCTGCGGCAGGTAGCAGATATTATCGTATACGACGTCGTACGCCGCGTCCCCCAGCGCCTCGCGCAGGGCGGCCGCGTCCCGGCGGTCGGCCTGCAGATGCCGCACGCGGTCCCCGAACGGATTCGGCAGGCCTCCCCTTGTCACGATCGTCACGTCGTCCCCGGCCGCGACCAGCCGTTCGACCAGCTTCCGGCCGAAAAACCGCGTCCCGCCGAGCACCAGTACCTTGCGCATGCGTTCCACTCTCCCTCGTTCGATGTGTGCACTTTATCTTGCCATATTCGGCGCGCGGACGCAAAGTGAAACGTTTACATTTCTTGTTATATCAGCTTGCATCCGGTATGTCGACCACTAATTTCCTCACGCGGATGCCGCTGAGCGAAGGGAAGACGCCGCAGGCGCGACGCGGACTCAGGCGCGACGCCGGAGCGAACGGACGCCGCAGGCGGAGCGGCACGGACACTGGCGCGACGCCGGAGCGAACGGACGCCGCAGGCGCGACGCGGACTCAGGCGCGACGCCGGAGCGAACGGACGCCGCAGGCGCGACGCGGACTCAGGCGCGACGCCGGAGCGAACGGACGCCGCAGGCGGAGCGGCACGGACACTGGCGCGACGCTGGGGTGCCCGTCCGCGCGGCTGTCCGCGGCGCCAAGGCCGCGCGGGCGGACAGGCCGGGCTTCTCAGGCGTCCCTCCGGCGGGGCTGCATCGGCGCCGTCGATTCGCCGGCGACGAGCGCGGCGCCTAGCAGCGTTTTGCGCGGGAGCGGTTCGCCGTCCCGCAGCTTCAGCACGTGCTCGAACGCCAGCGTGCCCATGCCGTGCTGGTTCTGCTTCAGATGCGTCAGCGGGAAGGCGCCGTTGATCTCGGGGCTGTCGAAGCACAGGATCGAGAGCTCGTCCGGCACGGACAGCCCGAGCTCCCGCGCCGCGCGGAACGCCAGCTGCGCGATGTTGTATTCCGTCGCGAAGATCGCCGTAATCTGCTGGTGCCGCTCCAGATGCGCCTTGATCTTCGCGATATCCCGCCGCCGGTTGTCCTCCGCGTTCGCCTGCGGCAGCGAGGAGGCGATGTCCTCGATCCACAGCGCGCGGTCCACCTTGATGCCCTTCTCCGCATGCGCCTGGATGAAGCCCTCGATCCGCTCCTCGATGGCGGTCGTATCCGCCGGCGGCGGCGACAAGAAGGCGATCGACGCATGCCCGAGCCCGAACAAATAATGCGTCCCTTCCTTGGCCGCCTTGACGTTGTCCGTGCTGATCGAGGCGGCGGCCACGCCTTTCAAATGCCGATCGACGAGCACGAGCGGGAACTTCGCGATGACGAGCTTCAGGATCTCCGCGTTGAAATACTCCCCCTGCGCCGGAAACACGATCAGTCCGTCTACGCCGAGCGCGAGCAGTTCCCGGATGGCTTCCTCCTCGAACGCGGGAACGCCGAACGAGCGCCGCAGCACGAGATAGCCGCCGTGCCGCCGGGAAGCCTCCTCCATCCCGTAGATGAGCGCCGTGCCGTAGCTGTCCGCGAAATCGGTGATCACGAGCCCGATCAACGGCTTGCCGTCCTGCCGTGCCGGTCGGCGGCCCCGCGCATGCGGCAGCTGTCCGTCAAAGACGTTGGCAGGCTCCCTCATCGCGGACGGGTCCGCGACGAAGGAGCCGCGGCCGGGCTGACGGACGATGTAGCCCGCGCCCGCCAGCAGCTCCAGCGCCTTCTTGCTCGTGATGCGGCTGACGCCGTGCGCGTCGCCGAGCTCTTTCTCCGAGGGGACGCGGTCCCCGATCTCGTATTGCCCCGCGACGATCGCGCCGCGCAGCGCTTCGAAGATGCGTTCGTACATCGGCTTCGAAGAGGATTCGCTCATTCCGTTGACCTCCAGGCGACAGGCGGCGGAGCCGGCTCGCCGGCCTCCCCGCCCTACGCTATTCTTATATCAATATATGCTTTTCGCATGCCATTTGCCAAGCATCCGGACGGCCGGGAACCGTCCGCGCCGCGCCCGGGGCGATCGGAGACCGGCTCCGCATCGCCCGCTCCTCTGCCCGCGCGCCGCCGCTAAACAAAAAGAAGCGGCCGCAAGGCTGCTTCTCCACGCTTGGGGATTCGATTATCGGTCGATCGTAGCCGGCGGGATTATCGGATGTTGCCGGTGAACGCGGCCAGCCGCCGCGTCGTATCGGCATCCGACGGGTCGGCGGCCAGCTTGACGAACAAGGCCCGAAGCGTCGGCGCGTTCTGCGTGACGGCCCGCCGGTTAACGGGATTGAGCAGGATTTTGCCGAAGCGGTCCAGCGCGACGTCGAGGACGTCATTGCGCGCCTCGAAGCTCGTCTGGCCGGCCAGCGCCGCGGCGGCGGATACGGACGCCACGCACGCGTTGAAGTTCGACTCGTCCTCGTCGAAATCCGTGCCCAGGCTCGAAACCGCCAGGCCGAGCTGCGTCCTGAACGCCTGGTCGATTCGCTGCTGGAGCGCGCTCAGGCTGATTTGGGCCCGGTGCAGCTGCACGGCCCGGTTCGCCAGCAGCGCGGCGAGTATCAATATCGCGACGGAGAAGACGACGGTGCGGCGGGTTGGCATGATCAATGCGGCTGCTCCTCTCGGTCCGGGATGTCGTAGAATGCCCCGACTTGGTGGTGGCTCGGGGGTCTCCGGACGGGCGCGCCCGTTTCGCGGCGCAGGCGCCCACTGCAGCCCCGCTAACCCCTCTTACCCCTTTTGTCCACTTTTCGCACACTTTCTGCACTAATTTGGTCCTCTTGTTGCCCTCTTGTTAATCGTAATCCAACTCCTTGACGAAATAAAGCACCAGCTCGTCGTCGACCGGCACCGTCTGCCCTGGGCGCACTTCCTCGTCCCGGTACATGACGCCGTGCCCGTCCGGAATGTACCCCCGGCGGCAATAGATGCGCTGGGCGGGGCCGTAATCCTTATACAGCCCGACGCCGATCCCGATATGGTTGTAGTGCCGGTTCACGATCGTCTCGAATTCGTCGATGAGCCGGTTGGCGACGCCGTGTCTGCGGAACGCCGGGAACACGTGCAGATCGTTGATCTCGGGGATATGCCGTTCGCGGAAATGCGGGTAGTCCGAGACGTACTTCAAATGCGCGCAGCCCGCGGCCCGCCCGTCGGCGAACGCCAGCAGCGTCACGCGGGTCCCGGCCTGATTCTCCGTCAGGCACCGGTCGAAATACCCCTCCGGCCGTCCGATGCGCTCCTCCCCGAACGCCGCCTGCCACTGCGCCTTCAACGCTTCGTTCTCGACTTGCTTCAGTACGATGTCCATGCTGCTCCTCGCCCCGTTCCGTGTAAGATTATCGTGATGCGCTGCCAGTCCGCGGTCGCCGGCCTAGGAAGCCGCGGGGGCTTCGTCTTCCCCAGGGATGACGTCAGCCCGGTCCATGATGGCCTTCAGCACGCCGTTGTCGTTGAACGCCAGCTCGAAGCTCTGCGCCTTGCCGCCGCTCGTAACGGTCACCTTGGCGACGTTCTCGCGGGTCCAGTCGACGGCCAGATCCGCGGCCGAGATCGGCTTCTCGGACGCGCCGAGCGCGGCGAACGCCCGGTCGGACGTCCGTTTGAAGAACCGGTTCTCGACCTGGTACGCCCGGACGCCCGCCGAATCGCCGCTGCCCGATTCCTCGAGCAGCAGCCGGTACCGCCGGGTCGGCGAGTCGTAATAATAGCGGTTCGCGTTCGATTCGAACAGGTCGCCAAATCCGGCCGCCCGGAATTCGACGTACAGGACCGCCGCGCCGAGCGCAAGCAGGATCCAGTAGAACCTTGCCTGCGCGGCGTACTTGTGCAGGAGCATGGCGGCCACGAGGAGGCATTCCAGGGCGAGCAAGATTTCGATCCCGTCCAGGAGCCGGCCGTCGATCAGCGAATAGCCGTACTTGCGCTCGATGACCGCGATCGCCGTCCTGAACAGCATTCCGAATAACCCGATCCACAAAAGGAACTTGGCCAACATTCTTTTCACTACGAGCGCCCCCCGCCTGGAAGATTTGGCTGCTGCAATTCGCGTGCGAATAGATCGGCATGGCAGGCGCGGCGTCTATCGCCTACGTCGGCGACGGTCGGCGCCGCATATCGAGCGCGTCGGCGCGCATGCGCGTCACGGCTTGTCCTCCCTGCCGCCGATGCCGCCGCGGTTGTCCGCTTGTTCCGCTTCGTAGAGCTCGGCCCGGGCGCCGCGGATGCGCAGCCGCAGCCCGAGCGCGGCGAGCCTCACGTACACCCGCTCGTCATGCTCGAACAGATCCGCGCCTTCGCGGTAATACGCTTCGCAGTCGAACACGGCCGGCGCGCGGCTGGGCAGCGCGAACGTATAGGCGGTGTCCTCCTGCCGCAAGTACCGGTAAAACAATTTCACGCGCACGTAGTACTCGCCGTCCAAGCGAAGCAGCGGGTAGCCTGGCGCGCGGTCCGCGTTCGGGTAAGCGTCGAACAGGCCGGACTCGAACGCGTACGTCGGCGATTGCCGGAGGATCGTCCGCAGCTGGTTCCGCGTCATCGGAAGCCCGAGCGCGCGATGATACGCGCCCTGCGCGCTCTCGGCGATCGTCGCCAGCGACAGCAGGACGAGCCCGATGGTCACGCACAGCACGATGACCGTCATACTGCGCGTGAAGATGCCTACGATCGTGCCAAGCATGAGAATAACCAGTCCAAGCCAGCTCTGAAAGGTCGTCATGACGTTATTCCTCCATATCCAAATGGCAGACCGTACCTGACCCTAATGGTTATTCGTTAATAATAGACCAAATATCCTTTTAATCTTGCAAGGCTTTCAAGTAAGTATAGGGATTGGCCATTTCTCGAATGTCCAGCAACGCAATAAGGCGTTCACGAACGTGTGCAAATTCAGATTCGTCCCTTTTCGGCCCTACCGCTATTTCTTCGAGGAATGCAGCTTCGCTTTCAAAGAACTCGAACCGCTCCAGAAGATAATAATCCTTGATGCGTAATAAAAAGGACAGGAAATCTTTCAAGCTTCCAGCCGCGCGCTTGACCGGCTCTTCGAACTCCATTGGCCGCACGAATAGGATTGGCGCGTTTTCCAAATCTCCAATCTTGCCGGACTGCGTGTCAAATGCAAAATGTTCGCCATCCATGCCCGTCCATGCGAAGCTCACCGCATCCTCGGGCGTCGCATTCCCGTAACCCTCTGCCCCAAAATCCAAGATTAGTCCTAAGTAATGATCAAGCGACCGTTCATGTCTGCTTTCCAGTTCAGCGTCCAATTGTTCGAGGACCATAAACGTAACCGGTTTCGAATAGCTTCCGTTCACGACTCTTTCGCTCCTTCATCTACGCCTAGGATTAACCTCGATGAGACGCTGCTTGCCATACCGTTACGACTTGTCTCGTGCGAAGCTCGCTCCCGATTGTCGGTTTTGCCCGTTTCTTCATCTAGTTTAGCATATTACGGAATCCAAAATCGCCGCTATCGGAAACCTTTTGCCGAAACCGTGCGTCTTATCAGGAAGAGAATAGCAGTACGGCTTTTGGCGCATCCTTACATTCGGACCTTATTGCCTAAAAAATTCCATTGGAGATGAAATCATGTCGTACGTCATCGCGTTTCTCGTCTCGTTCGCCATCGTATACCTGCTCATCCCGCCGCTCGGCCGGCTGGGGTTCCGCCTCGATTTCGTGGACAAGCCCCGCGAGAACGTCGAGCGCAAAATCCACCGCAAGCCGATCCCGCTGACGGCCAGCTACGCCATCTTCGCGGGATTCATCGTCACCTATCTCTGCTATCTGAAGGGCTTTACGCTGCAGACCGGCGCGATCATCCTCGGCTCTCTGCTGCTGCTGGCGATCGGCACGGTCGACGACTGGTACAAAACGCGGGGCAAAGATTTCCCGACGCTGCCGAAGTTCCTCGTGCAAATCTCGGCCGCGGTCGTCGTCTACGCCTCCGGCATCACGTTCAGCGGGTTCTACAACCCGATCAGCGGCGGCTTCGTGAACTTGCCGGAATGGCTGCAGTTCGCGCTGACGATTCTGTGGATCTTCGGCGTCACGACGGTCATCAACTTCTCGGACGGCATGGACGGGCTGGCCGGCGGGCTGTCGGCGATCTCCGCGGGGACGCTGTTCGTGGTCGCGCTGGCCAAAGGGCAGTCCGATTCCGCCATGATGGCGATCATTCTCGTCGGCGTCACGATCGCGTACCTGCGGTTCAACAAGCCGCCGGCGCAGGTGTTCATGGGCGACGCGGGGGCGACGTTCCTCGGCTTCATCCTCGCCGTCATCGCGCTCGACGGCGCGTTCAAGCAGGCGACGGTGCTGTCCATCTTCATCCCGATCCTGGCGCTCGGCGTGCCGATCTTCGATAACCTCTTCGTTGTCGTCAAACGGCTGCTCGGCGGCAAGCCGATCTACCAGGCCGATGCCAGCCAGGCGCATTACCGCCTCCTGCGGGCGGGCCTCAGCCCGAAGCAGGTCGTCGCGTTCCTATACTTGATCAGCGGTTGCCTGAGTTTGTCCTCGATCATTCTGCTGATGCTGCAGATATAGCGGCACGTCTTCGGATAAGCTCGCCAACAATCTAGTCAAAACGCAAACAACCGCCCTAAACGCCATGAATTCTTGACGTTCGGGGCGGTTGTTTTGTTGCGCGGGCTGCGGTCGCTACCGCACGAAGGCAATATAATCCACGTTGACCGGCTCGCCGCCGAGACGGCGCAGCTTGGCGTTCACTTGGCCTCGGTGATACTGGCCGTGCAGCGCCACGTGCGTGAGGATATCCCGGATGGACGTCCGGAACTCGCGGCCCGTCTGGTTCGCGTAGACGATCATGTCGTCCAGCCGTTCGGGCTTCAGCCGCGCCAGGTAGGACGCGAACGCCTCCTTATTATTCGCCGCCAGCTCGACGCAGGCGTCCACGCCGTCCTCCGACCAAATCGGCACGTGCGCGCTGTCCCGCCCCAGCAGCCGGGCATGCCACGCCTGCTCCACGCGCAGCGCGTGCTCGAAGAGCCCCGCCGCTTCGGCGCTGCCGGAACGGTCGGCGCACAGCGCGCCCAAGATTCGCTCGTTCGCCCAGCTCAAATGGTCGAACATCCGTTTGATCGTTTCCATCTTCGCGTTCCCTTCCTTTCAGAGGCTCTCCTTTAGCTTATCCTTGACGGGACAAACCATAACCCGCACGCCGATTGCGAACTATAACGGACGAAGTTTTCCGTTGTCTGGTAAATTGGCTTAATTCCCCTGCATTCATCTAATGACGGAACGGTTCGATTTGCGCCTTCCGATCAGCCCTGCGTACCGTCCGAGATGTTCATACCAGAATAGCACAACCCCAGCTCACGTCACTGGCGCATCTCGGCTTCTCGCGATCGGGATTCCCCTGGACGTTTCCCTCTCGTTCTCAATGATAAGCGACGGCCGCCCAGGCGCAAAGTCCGGCGAGCGCGACGCATGCCCAGAAGATCCGGTACGCCCGGCGGATGAGGCGATGCGCGAAGGCGCGTTTATGGATCAGAATCTCATTGACGACGAAGACGCTCAGCCCGATCAGCGCATAACCGCCATAGATCGCGAGCAGCTTCCACGCGGGCTCGCCGGTATCGTTGAACAAAAACGCGACGCCGAGCAGCAGCAGCGCACCGAGCGTGGCAAGCGCGGAAACCACGCGGACGATATTGGGCAGCACGTTCATGGTGTACCTCCTTCGGATGGCCGGTTCATCGGTTCATTACCCTTTATTCCCCCGGCGGACGCGATGCAATCGGCTTGGACGGAGGGAACCGCGTTCGACGCGCCGCACGCGAGCCGGGCGAAATGCGCGTTACCGATCAGCTCGGAACTGTTGTTGATTGGGTGGTAGTTGCCTATTAACTCGCTCAAAACATGACCTCCGACTATAGATATGGATCGCAGGATGACGGATATGTACGCGCTCCTCGCGAGCGGACTGCCGGAGCAGCGCTTCACTCCAGCCTATATCCTAGCATATATCGGCCGCTGCGGAAGCGTAAAAGATTGTCCGATTCAGCCTCCTGCGCTATAATGACACTCATAGGTCGTGAAGCACACGCCGCCTCGATACGATGCACATCCGGACAACCAACGGATACCATCGGTGGGGCGGCTTTTTTTATGCTATTTTCAGGAGGGCGATGTGGGGATGACGCGTTTCGAACAGCAGTATGATGAATGGATGCAGCGGCAGCTCGAGGAGGAACCGAACGCGCGGCGAAGCGTGATGCTGCGAAAAGGACTCGGGCACGGCACCATCGCCTTCCTCCGCGCGGTCTGGTTCCCGGCGGTCGGCCATTTCAACGACCTGTACGCAGAGTGGGAAGTGCGGGATTTCGGCAACGGGTACCGATACCTGGATCTGGCCTATCTCCCCGGGGACGCGAAAGGCGGCATCGAGATTCAGGGCTACGGGCCGCATGCCCGCGACCTGGACATCGTGCGGTTCAAGGACTTATGCCGCCGCCACTGCCTGCTGGCGCTGGACGGGTGGACGCTCCTCCCCATCGCCTATCCTTCGATCGTCGAGGAGCCCAAGGCGTGCCAGCAGCTGATTCTGGCGTTCATCGGCAAATTTGTAGCGTCGGACGTGCCTGCTTCGCTGTCCTGGCTGGAGGCCGAGACCGTCCGTTTCGCGCGCCGGCTGCTGCGGCCTTTCGCGCCCGCGGAGCTCGAAGACCACCTCCGCGTGAGCGACCGCCAAGCAAGGCGAGTCTTGCACGACTTGGTCGAGCGCCAGCTGCTCGATATCGCGAGCGGTACTCAGCGGGCGCGGACATACCGGATTCGGGTATAAGGCCCGAACTTAGGCGGCCAGGCGTACCGCCTCAGGCCCGCATCCGCGCCGGCCCTCGCCTAGGTGGCCGCCACCACGGATTCGCCGTGTCCACCCCACCTCGGGTGTGGAAGTGAACCGACGCGGCCGTGGCCGCCGAACTTTGGCGGCCAGGAGATCCGCTATTAGCGCCAAAAGCTCCGATAGGCGCTTTTGGCGGCCACAGGAGCGCTTATTCCGCTCTGTCAGCACCGAATCTCGAGGTTTCGGTGGCAATAGCGGCTCTCCTGGCCGCGAAATCGCCCGAATGCCCTATTTCGGCGAAATAAGCGCTGTGGTGGCCGCCAACTGCGTTGGCGGGGTGAATGTTCGCCGCTCGGCCACGGGTTGCCGCACGCGCGACGAACTAGAGCGGACCGAACTCAGCCACACCTCCGGTGGCCACGGGTTGGTCAAGCGCCCCGACGCCGGATCAGGCAGCTTGCGCGGTTACGCGCGGTACCGCTCCCGGCCCGCATCCGCGCCCTGCCCTCGCCTACTCACCCGGCACCACCGCCGCGCCGTGCCCACACCCCGGGTGTGGCAGTGAACCGACACGGTGGTGCCGGATTCGAGCATAGCCGCTAAACTTAGGCGGCCAGGAGATCCGCTATTAGCGCCAAAAGCGCCGATTGGCGCTTTTGGCGGCCACAGGAGCGCTTATTCCGCTCTGTTGGCACCGAATCTCGAGGTTTCGGTGCCAATAGCGGCTCTCCTGGCCGCGAAATCGCCCAATTGTCCTATTTCGGCGAAATAAGCGCTGTGGTGGCCGCCAACTGCGTTGGCGGGATGAGTGTACGCCGCTCGGCCACCGCTCGGCCAGGCGCCCCGGCCCCGGCGCCGCATCGCTTGCGCGGCTACGCGCGGTACCGCCTCGCGCCATCCCCACCGCGCTCGCCACCCTCCCACCCGGCACCGCCTCCGCGCCCTCGCGCCGTCCCCCGCGCCAACGCTCCCCGCGCCGCCCCGCGCCAAAAAAACCCCCGTGCCCGGACGTTCGTCCGCGCGCGGGGGCCCTATGCACCTGCCAAGCCAGCCGCCTACTCCTTCACGCTCCCGAGCACGATTCCTTTCATGAAGAACCGCTGCAGGAACGGGTACACGAGCAGGATCGGCAGGGCGCCGAGGAAGATTTGGGCTGCTTTGGCGGTGCGGTCGTTGACTTCGGCGAGCGACTTCATGTCCGAGGAGGACATGAGCGTCAGGTCGCGGTTGATGACGACGGTCTGCAGGTAGCTCTGCAGCGGGTAATGGTCCGGCGAGTTCATGTAGATGATGCCGTCGAACCACGAGTTCCAGTGGCCAACCGTCGCGAACAGCGTGATCGTCGCGAGCGCCGGCAGCGACAGCGGCAGGAAGATGCGCCACAGCGTCGTCCAGTGGCCGGCGCCGTCCATGAACGCCGCTTCCTCCAGCTCCTTCGGCAGGCCGCGGAAGAAATTGAGCAGCAGGATGACGTTGAACACCGGCACCGCGCCCGGCAGGATCATCGCCCATAAGGTGTCCATGATGCCTGTGTACTTGACCGTCATATACAGCGGGATGAGGCCGCCGCCGAACAGGATCGTGACGACGAACACCCAGGCGTACAGCGTGCGCATCGGGAACTTCTTGACTTCCTTCGACAGCGGATAGGCGACGAGCACGGTCAGCAGCATGTTGAACGGCACGCCGACGGCCACGCGCTTCAGCGTCACGACGATCGATTTCCAGAACGCCGCCTTATGCGTGACGAAATCGTACGAGCTGAGCGTGAATTCGACCGGCCACAGCTTGACGTAGCCCGCCTGGGCGGCGGCACTGGAGCTGAAGGACAGAGCCAGGACGTGGATAATGGGCAAAATGCAGAGGATGCCGAGACCAGCCAGGAAGACGTAGTTGAACGACAGAAACAACCTGCGGCTAAACGTGTAATGCTCCAGCATTCCAACTCGCTCCTTCCTAGAAAATGCGGTATTTGGCGAACCGGTAAGCCAGGTAATACGACGCGGAGATGAACACGAGCGAGACGACCGACTTGAACACCCCGACCGCCGTCGCGACGCCGAACTGCGCATCGACGAGGCCGATCCGGTACACGAAGGTGTCGATGATGTCCCCCGTCTCGTACACTTGCGGGCTATATAAATTAAACACCTGGTCGAACCCGGCGTTTAACACGTTTCCGAGGCTGAGGGTCGTCAGCAGCACGATGATCGGCATCATGCCCGGCAGCGTCACGTGCAGCGTCTGCTTCCAGCGCCCCGCGCCGTCCACGATCGCCGCCTCGTACAGCGACGGATTGATGCTCGTCAGCGCGGCCAAATACACGATGGTGTTGAAGCCGAATTCCTTCCACGTATCCGTGGCCACGAGCACGTACCGGAACCAATCGTTGTCCCCGAGAAAATAAATCGGCTCGATGCCGAACCAGCCCAGCACCTGGTTGACGATGCCGTTCGTCGGCGAGAGAATGTCGATCAGTATGCCGCCGAGAATGATCCACGACAGAAAGTGGGGCAGATAGATGACGGTTTGGATGCCCCGTTTGAACACTTCCTTGCGCACCTCGTTTAGCAGCAGCGCGGTGACGATCGGCGCCGCGAGGCCGACGACGATTTTCATGATGGCGATCAGGACGGTGTTATAGATGATCCGGCTCGATTCCGGCATTTCCAGCACGTAGCGGAAGTTGTCGAGGCCCGCCCATTTGGAGTGGAAGATCCCCTTCGCCGGTACGAACTTCTCGAACGCGATCACGAGCCCCAGCATCGGGCCATAGCAGTAGATGATGACGAGGAGGAGTCCCGGCAAAATCATCAGATGCAGCGGGAGCCGCTCGCTCTTCTTTTTCCATAACATGGCGTTGTTCCTCCCTGCTCCGCTTCATTCGGACGGCAAGACAAGCAGGGGAAGACCGGCTTCCCCCGCTGCCCGCGCGCCTGTTACTTGCTCTTCGCCCACTCGTTAACTTCCTGCGTGATCTGATCGCCTCCGAGCTTCTTCCACTCCGTGACGAATTTATCGAAGTTGTCGAGCGAGTCGCCCATGATGATCTTCGTGAACGTCTCGATCTCGCGCTTCTGCAGGGTGGAATCCTTCTCGACCATCGCCGGCGTCGGCGCGCCGTAGAATTCCGTCATCTTCAGTTGATTGCCGTTGACGTAGCCGTCGATGACCTTGAACGAGCCTTCCTTCGCGAAGATCCGTTCGTACGCCCAGCCGAGCGGATCCTTGCTCGAGCCATCGAGGAACGCGGCGATCTTGGCATAGTTATCCTGCTCCTCGGCGTTCAGCTTCGACGCGTCCTTGCTGTCGATCGCGGCCGTGATGTGGAGGTAGATGTCGAGGTTTTTGCGCGACGGCCACGCCTGGAACGGCATCATCTTGAACTTCTCGAAGCCTTCGCTCGTGAAGTAGGCCGCGTAGTTCTCCGGCGTCGTCGCCTCGCCCCAGCCGGTCTCGACGAACAGGTTCATCGCCTTAATGACGGCTTCCGGATGCTCGGCGCCCTTCTTCACGGCGAAGTACTGCCCCGTCGAGAAGCCGACCTGCGGCGTCACCGGCTGATCGTCGTTCGAGACGAGCGGGAACGACTGCCACTGCGCGTTCGGGTCGTTCTTCTTGTTGTCCACGAGCGGGAAGAGCGGGTTCCACATCTGGCCGAACTCCATGCCGATCTTGCCGGAGGTGGTCAGCTCGGCTTCCTTGCCGCCGTCCTTGACGCCGAACTCCTTGTCGATCTGGCCTTTCTTGTACAGCTCCTGCAGGGCGCCGAGCGCCTGCTTCATCTCCGGCTGCACGCTGCCATACACCAGATTGCCGCTCGCGTCCTTGATCCACTGCTTCGGATAGGCGTGGAAGCCGTTCAGGAGGCCGGTAATATCGGCGAAGCCGCCGTACAGGTCCTTGTTCATCGCGATGCCGTACGTGTCTTTCTTGCCGTTGCCGTCCGGATCCTGGTTCGTGAACGCGTCCGAGATCTTCAGCACGTCGGCCATCGTCTTCGGCGGCTCGAGGCTGAGCTTCTGCAGCCAGTCGGTGCGGATCCAAATCATCGCCGCTCCGTCCATGGAGGAGCCGGTGTTCGGAATCGCCATCAGCTTGCCGCCGAACGTCGCGGCGGACAGGGCCGCCGGACCGTCCTGGTTCAGGATTTCCTTCAGGAACGGAGACGCGTACTTGTCGTAGACCGCCGTCAAGTCTTCCAGCTCGCCCGCGTCCTGCAGCTGCTGCAGCTGTTTCGCGTTGACCGGAATGACTTCCGGCAGGTCGCCCGACGCGATGGAGACGTTCATCTTCTGCTCGCCCTGACCGCCGGGCTGATCGCCGCTGACGACCCAGTCGTACTTGACCTTGATGCCGAGCTTCTCCTCGAGCGCCTTCGTCCACATGTTGTTATCGATCGTCTGGCCTTCCATGAATTTGAACGTATCGTTGATGATCCGCACGCTCGTCAGCGTGATCGGCGGATCGTACTTGCCGAGATACGGATCGGCCTCGGCCGCCGCATTCCCGCCGCTGCCCGTATTCGTCGTATCGGTCGCATTGGTCGTGTTCATTGCGTTCGTGCCGTTTGATTCGGAAGCGTTGCCGGTTTCGTTGTTGCCGGAGCTGCAAGCGGCTGCCAACATCAGCAACGATGCCATCGCCGTCGCCGCCGTCCACTTTACCGTCTTATGCATGCCAGAATCCTCCCCTTCGAATGCTTCTTCTTTCTTTTTCAGTATAAAAGGAAGCGTTTGCAAGAACGATTGAACAATCTTTAGATTTCTTCTCTCTTGTATAGAAGTTGTTTGCGGAAAAGGCCCGGGACTAAGCCCGGGCCCGATATTCCTGCGGCGTGACGCGCAGCCTTTTTTTGAAGAAGCGGTTGAAGTAGCCCGCCGTCTCGAAGCCGACCCGATCGGCGATGTCCTGAATCTTGAGCGGTGTCGTCGCGAGCAGCTCCTTCGCCTTCTCGAGCCGCGCCTCCGCGATGTATTCGGACAAGTTGTGGCCGGTCTGCTGCTTGTACAGCACGGACAGGTAGGCCGGGTTCAAATAGACGACCTCGGAGAGCCGCGTCAGGGACAGGTCGCCGGCCAAGTTGGCCCGGATGTACTGATGCAGACGGGCGATGACCTGCCGCGTGCATTCCGTCTGCACCGAACGGCGCCGCGCGCGGATGTCCGCCGCGACGCGCAGCAGCCGCTGCAGCGCGGCTTCCCGGCTCGGGTGCGCGGAGAGGTTCATCAGCGCGTCGATGGCGCCCCCGTCGTCGTCCGCCCGCTCCGCCTCGTCCGGCGCCAGATGCCCGAGGAGCATGCCGGCGATCGCGTAATACGCTCGCGCATAGTCGGCATAACGGGCCGGCAGCAGGACGTACTCCCGCACGGCTTCGGCGAATGCCGCCTCGCTCCCATCCTCGAGCAGGCGCTCCAGCCGCGAGCCGATGACGCGCGGCGGCGGAAGCGGCGGCGACCCCTGGGCCCGGGGCGGCGCGTCCTCGTCCGGACGCCAGAGCAGCAGCATCCGGTCGCGGGAGCCGAGACCGATCTGGAGCTGCCGCCGCATGCCGTCGTACGCCTCCGGCAGCGCGTCCCACGCGACCGGCCGGACACAGCCGATCAGCGAGACGTCCAGCTGCAGCAGCCGCTCGCAGGTCCGCTGCACGGATTCCATCGTCCCGCGCGCGAAGCCGATCGCTTGCGGCCAGGACTGGTCCGCCTCGTCCGCGGCCCCGGCCTCGTTCGCGGCCCCTGCTTCGGCATTGTCCGCGGCTCCAGCCCCGTTGCGGCTCCTATTTCCAGCCATGTCCGCATCTCCGGTTCCGGCCTCATCTCCGACTCCGGCGATCTCCCCGTCCGCCGCCCGCGGCTGCAGCAGGCACATGAAATGGCTCCCGTCCAGGCTGACCGAGAAGAACGCCAGTGGCTCGTAATACTCGGCGGCGATATTTTGGACCGCGTACAGCAGGAGCGACCGGTCGCGGTAGCCCGCCGCCTCCGGCCAGTCGATCCGGCCGATGAGCGGCAGCACGGGCAGCGCGCGGCGCAGCGGAATGTTCAGCTCCGCCAGCTTCCCGTCCGTCGCGGCCGGCGCCTGCCGCTCCAGCACGGCCTGCAGCCAGTCGCGGTGCAGCAGGGGCATCGCCTCGCTGACGCGCCGTTTGGCTTGCAGCAGGAAGCTTTCGCTCGCCGTCTCCGCGTCCAGCGCCGCGACGGCTTGGCGGATGCTGCGCTCGATCGCCTCGTCGCCCTCGGTCTTGAGAATATAGTCGATGGAGCCCGTCCGCATCGCCGTCTGGGCCGTCTCCAGCTGATGGATGCCAGTCAGGAAAATGACTTTGCACCGCGGCCACTGCGCGACGATCCGCTTCTGCAGCTCCAGCCCCGTCATGCCGGGCATGCGCACGTCGCTCAGCACGATGTCAATTTTCGTCCGGGCCAGCCAGTCCAGCGCTTCCTCCGGCGAGTAGGCGCGATACAGGTCCAGCTCCAAGTCTTCGATCTCCTCGATCATCTCGTACAGTCCGTCCACCGTGAAGCGTTCGTCGTCAACGATTAATAAGCGGTACATGGCCGCCACCTGCCTCTCTCGGAATCGTCATGGTCACCTTGAGCCCCCGTTCCGTGCCGAGCTCGAGCGTCAGCCCGCCCCCGCCGTACCGAATGATGATGCGCCGGTGCACGTTCAGCAAGCCCGTATGCTCGGTCGGCTCGGCCTTGTCCAGCAAACCCGCTTGCATAGTGCGGAGCTTCTCCTCGTTCAGGTCGTCGCCGTTGTCCTCGATGACGATGTCGATCGCGCGCTCCCGCTCGCGGAACCGCACGGCGATGAGCCCGTTCCGGCGCTTGTTTTCCAAGCCGTGGTTGTACGCGTTCTCGATGATCGGCTGCACGATCAGCCGCGGCACCGGAAATTCGCGGATCGCCTCCGGCACCTCGCCGAAGTCCACCGTGATCCGCTCGGAGAAGCGGATGGACTGGATCTCCGCGTACGTGCGGGCATGCTGCACCTCGCTGCGCAGCGGCACCTCGTCGGAGCCGTCGCGCGTGATGTACTGGAAATACTCGCCGAGATGCTTCGTGAAGTAGATGACGTTGTCGTGATCCTTCTGCTTCGCCATCCGGTACAGAATGAAGTAGCTGTTGTACATAAAATGCGGGTTGATCTGCGACTGCAAATGCCGCAGCTCCGCGAGGCGCGCCCGGTACTGCTGCTCGTACACCTCGTGGACCAGCACGTCGAGCCGCCGCACCATGCCGTTGAACTGGCCGTACAGGTAGCCGAACTCGTCCTGCAGCGGGTAATGCACCTCCAGGTTGAACTTGCCCTGCTCGATGCGGCGGAAGGAGCGGACGAGCCGTTTGAGCGGCTGGTGGATGATGAGGTAGATGCTGTACGAGAACAGCAGCACCAGGATGACGGAGACGACCGACAGCACATAGAACCAGAACCGGTAGACCTCGAGCGACGCGTTCACTTTCGCTTCGGGCACGTACATGAGCAGCGACATGTCGAGACGGGGGGAATGGTTGGAGACGAGCAGATACGGCGTTCCTTTCCAGCTGACGGACTGCAGCTGATTATCGGCGGCCCCTTCGCCCTCCCGCTGAAAATCGCGCACGAGCGCCTCGTCGACCGCCGTCTCGCCGCCGGTAATGATGAACGGCTGCTCGATGCCGACGAGCGCCGTCCGGCCGCCCTCGTTGGTAAACTCCTGCAGCGCCGCCTCCAGCTTGGCCCGGGACACCTCCACGGCCAACAGGAATACCGGCTTCTGCCGGCCGGACACCGCCGGGTCGGGATACGGCAGGCTGATGAAGATCCGGTTCTGCCAGACGAGGAACGGCGCCTCGAAGCGGTTCGTCGACTGCGCCAGCGCATCGAACTGCTTCTGGTCGAAGTCGCCGATGATGTTGTCGTTCGCGGAGACGGTCCGGTCCATCACGGGAATGAAAGCGATTGCATCTTCAACGAATTTACTGGACTTTTTGAGCAGGTCGAGTTTGCTCTTGAGGCGGAGCTGGGCTTGCATCTTCTCGATCTCGGTCATGACTTCGGAGGAGGAGGTAAGCTTGAGCAGATCGTCGTCGTTGACGTATTCCTGCAGCTGCCGGATGACGCCGTCGAGGTCGAATTCCAGCATGTTCATATAGAGCGAGGTCCGGGATACGAGCGAATCGGTAATTTCTTTTTGCACGTGGTGCGAGCCGATTTCGTTCATTCGCCAGCCGATGATGTAGAGCGGCGTGAGGGTCAGGAGGAAGGTCAGGACAAGCTTGGGCAGGATGGACAAGGAAGCCAGTCGTTTCAGGATCGTCAGCGCGGACACCCCCGGGACACGGATAACTTTCCCTCACTATAGCAAAAATAGGGGGTAAATCATATGGCCGTTCCTGCCATTTCGCCCGGTATTTCGACAGCCGCGGCGCGGGTTGGGCGGGGCGTTTCCGCGGAAACGGAAAGGAGGAATGCCGCGCCGAAAATGCGGGATGGCGCGTTGTCTGAGATGGAGGGTGCGGCCAGGTGCGGTCAGGCGCAATCAAGCGCGGCCAGGCGCGGTCAGGCGCGGGCGGGCGCAGGTCAGGTGGAGGGCTTGGACTATGCACTAACAAAAGGTTAGCTGCTTGCTATTTACCCCGCCCCTGTTCCATAATAGGAGCGTACACTTTCATAGTCGTCTTACTGTCGTTGAGATAGAGGCTGAGCAGCGCGGTGCAGCGGATCGGAGGCCTCGGCCGCCGCTCTTCCCACCGCTGATCTCGCCGGATTCCCGGCTGCGGGCTTCGCCCGCAAAAACTTAGCCGATGCTTCCGATGCAGGTTTTGCTTATCTTGCCGGATTCCCGGCTGCGGGCTTCGCTCGCAAAAACTTAGCCGATGCTTCCGATGCAGGTTTTGCTTATCTTGCCGGATTCCCGGCTGCGGGCTTCGCTCGCAAAAACTTAGCCGATGCTTCCGATGCAGTTTTTGCTTATCTTGCCGGATTCTCGGCTGCGGGCTTCGCTCGCAAAAACTTAGCCGATGCTTCCGATGCAGTTTTTGCTTATCTTGCCGGATTCCCGGCTGCGGGCTTCGCTCGCAAAAACTTTTAGGAGGTTTTCCCATGCCCCTTGAACGTTCCGTTCCGCTTTCCCTGCTGGACCTGGCGCCCGTCGTGGAGGGCGGGACGCCGGCGGAATCCTTCCGCCATACGCTGGAGCTCGCGCGGCTGGCCGAGCGTCTCGGCTACAATCGCTATTGGCTCGCCGAGCACCATAACATGGCCGGCATCGCCAGCTCGGCGACGTCCGTCGTCATCGGCTACGTGGCCGGCGGCACGAAGCGGATCCGCGTCGGCTCGGGCGGCATCATGCTGCCAAACCACGCGCCGCTCGTCATCGCGGAGCAATTCGGCACGCTGGAGTCGATGTACCCCGGCCGAATTGATCTCGGCCTCGGCCGCGCGCCCGGGTCCGACCAATCGACCGTGCGGGCGCTGCGCCGCGACCTGCGGACGCACGGGGAGGATTTCCCCGAGCTGCTGAGCGAGCTGAGGCACTACTTCAACCCGCCCGAAGGCGAGTACATGCCGGTCCGGGCCACGCCGGGCGAAGGGCAGCACGTGCCGATCTGGCTGCTCGGCTCGAGCGGCTTCAGCGCCAAGCTGGCCGGCGAGCTCGGCTTGCCGTTCGCGTTCGCGAGCCATTTCGCGCCGGAGTACCTGATGCCGGCGATTCATCTCTATCGCAGCAACTTCCAGCCGTCCGACGCGCTGGAGAAGCCGTACGTCATGATCGGCGTCAACATCGTCACGGCCGACACCGATGAAGAGGCCCGGTTCCTGGCGACGTCGCAGCAGCAGCAATTCCTCAGCTTGATCCGCGGCCGTCCCGGCAAGCTGAAGCCGCCGGTCGCCGACATGGACGCGCTGTGGCAGCCGCATGAACGCGAAGCGCTGCAGTCCAAGTTCCAATTCGGCGTCATCGGCGCCAAGGCCGCCGTCGAGAACCGCCTGCAGGAGATCCTCCGGGATACGATGGCCGACGAGCTGATCATCACGTCGCAGATCTACGATCACCAAGCCCGGCTGCGCTCGTTCGAAATCATCGCCGAAGCCGGCGGACTGCAAGCCGCCGACTGATATCACACGAAAAAGCACTCCCGAACCGCCGTCACGGCCGTTCGCGGAGTGCTTTTTTGTACCATTACCGCCGGTGCGGTCAGCGCCGCCGCCGTCAGCTCATCAGCCGTTCCAGCCCGATGGCGCTGATCAGCAGCCGTTCCTTCTTATTGCCGAGGAGCCGCTGCGTCCAATCGACGAACCCGCCGTCGCCGATCGTCAGTTCCTTCCCTGCGATCGTCGTCTTAATCGTGAACTGCAGCCCTGCGTAATACCGGTGATCCGGCTTCGCTGCTCCGATCGTGAGGCGGATACCGCCGGCGCCGCGCGCCTCGCCCTCCGCGACGATCCACGCCAGCAGCCCTTCGGCGTCCGAATATCCGCCGCGGGCGCTCAGGATCACCTCGATGTCCGCGTCGAAGCGCTCGCGGAAGATCGCCCGGTAGAGCGCGATGTGCTCCCAGAACGCCGGCTTCTCGAAGCCGTACGAGCCGGTGTCGCGTCCCGCGGTCACCTGGCCGAAGAGATGGAAGTGCGGCAGCATGCCCGGCGCGTTCCCCCAGAACTGCGCTCGCACATGCCGGTGCGTCGTGCACAGCCGCAGCCGCTCTTCCTTCCGGCGCGATGCTCCCCGGGCCCGGATCAGCTCACACGCATGCAGCGCCAGCAAATTGGTCGCGTCCGACACGACCTCCGTCCCCCGCAAGGCGGAGACGACGTTGTTCTGGTCGACCTCCGCGATGACCGACGCCGTGCCGAGCGGCGCGACCGGCGAGAGCTGTACCGGCGCGGCGCCGTGCCGAACCGCGATCGACAGCAGCGCGAGCTCCAGCCGTCTCAGCGCGATCGGATCGGCGGCGGCCGGCTGCACGAAGCGGTTCTCCCGGTACCGGCGCAGCAGGTCGGCGGCGGACGAGGCCGCGGTCCGCGCGCGGAACACCTCCAGCAGCAGCGTGTTCAGCTCGCTGCCGGACAAGTCTTCCGCCAGCAGCCGGATGACGTCCGCCCGGTTCGGACGGCCGGGAATCGACTCCAGCTCCGATTGCAATTCGTCTCCCATCGGCTAACGCCTCCCGTTCCTCTTGCGATTAATCCGCCGATTCCAGCAGCGCCGCGCACTGCGCGATGCTAGCCAGCGTTTCCGTCCGCTGCCGGCGCAGCTGCTCAGGCGACCACTTGGCGGGCAGACCCGCGTCCCGCCGAAGCGCCGCGAGATCCTTCTCGATCAGCAGCAGCATCCAAAGCGAGAACACGGCGGCGAACCGGGCATACTCCCGCTTGAACGCGGCCCCGTCCGCCGGCATGCCCCAGCGGGCCGCCTCGGAAGCGTAGACGTCCAGCAGCCGCCCCCGGACGTCCGCGTCCATCGTCTTCGGGAATACGGGATGGGACAGATCGATCAGATGGTACAAGTCCCAGTAGGGGCTGTTCAGATGCGCATGCTCCCAATCGAGCACTTTCAAGCCGCCCTCGGCGAGCGCGTAATTGCCGAGATGCAGGTCGCCGTGCGACAGCACCCGCCGGGACCAGCCCGGCGGCGAGGCATGAAGCGCCCCGCCGGACCGCAGCGGCGCCAAGACCCGCTCCAGCAGGGCCTCCCCCTCCGGCAGCGCGGCGGACAAGGCGGCGCGCAGCGCGTCTTCCCGGTCCAGCACGTCCGCGAGCAGCGCTTCGATCAGCGGCTTCGGGCCGAGCAGCGGAGCATCCCGCAGGTCATCGACGGGCAGCGCGTGCCACTGCGCGATATACGGCACGAGCGCTTCGGCCGCATCCGCGTCGAAAGCATGTGAAAGGGTGCCTAAGTCCTCGAACAGGCACCAGCCTCCGTCCTCACCCGCCCCGCCGTACCCGGCCGAATCCGCAGCCCCCGCCGCGATGTCCAGGCCCGCGTGCTCCGCATTTGGCATCGCGATGCCCGAGAACGCCAGCAGCTTCGGATAGATCGGCGGCAGCATCGGAAGCACGCGGGCGTACACCCACGCTTCCCTCCCCAGCTGGCTGTCGTTGGTCAGCGGCTTATAGATGACCCGCTCCCCCGTGCTCAGGAACAGCCGCTCCACCCGCTGCCCGTTCATGCCCGTATATAACGTTTCCCGTCCCGCGACCAACGCTTCGTTCAGCGTGCCGTCCGGTTTCTTGAAGTCGCTTGCTGCCCATTCGCTCATCGACCAATCGCCCTCTCCGTTAGCTTCCTTGTGCCGTCATGGCCGCCGCGTCAGATGACGATCGGCGCGCCTCCCGTCTGGGATCCGCCGCCACCCGGCCGCGCGCCGCCTTCTCCGGCCTGCGCCGCGGCCGTTTCGCCCGTCTGCAGCTGGTACATTTTATAGTAGCGCCCTTCCAGCGCCATCAGCTCGCGGTGATTGCCGCGCTCCACGATTTCGCCGCGATGCAGCACCAGGATCTGATCCGCCTCGCGAATCGTGGACAGCCGATGCGCGATGACGAGCGTCGTCCGTCCAGCGCTCACGACCTTGAGCGCCCGCTGGATCAAGCCTTCCGTCTCGCTGTCGATGTTCGCCGTCGCCTCATCCAGAATGAGGATCGACGGGTCGAACGCCAGCGCCCGCGCGAACGAGATGAGCTGCCGCTGGCCCGAGGACAGCGTGCTGCCCCGCTCCACGACCTGCTCGTCGTAGCCGTTCGGCAGCTGCTCGACGAACGCAGACGCGCCGACCTCCCGCAGCGCCGCCTTGACCCGCTCGAACGTGATGTCTTTATTATAAAGGCTGACGTTGAATTTGATATCCCCCGCGAACAGAAACGGATCCTGCAGCACGATGCCCATATGCTTGCGCAGCGCCTGCTTGGAATACGTCCCGATATCCCGGCCGTCGATCGAGATCGTGCCCTGCTGCGGCTCGTAGAAGCCGAGCAGCAGATTCAGGATGGAGCTCTTGCCCGAGCCGGTATGCCCGACGAGCGCCACCGTCTCGCCCTTGCGCGCCTCGAACGAGATGCCCTTCAGGACGTTCTCGCCTTCCTTGTAGGCGAATGTGACGTTGTCGAACTTCACGGCTCCCTCCGGGCGCGGCGTCCCTTCCGATTCCTCCACGTCCTTGCCTTCGAGATCCATGATGGCGAACACCTTCTCGCCGGACACGAACGCCCGCTGCGCGTTCATGAGCTGGTCGAAGATGCCGATGATGGGGTTGAAGATCCGGCCCAAATAATCGATGAACGCGTAGAAGACGCCGAACGAGATCGACGCCGCCGACAGCGACTCGTTGCCGAAATACCAGATGACCAGCGCCGTCAGCAGTCCGCCGATCGTGCCGACGATGTTGCGCGAAGAGAGCGAGAACACCCGGAACTGCTTCACTTGGTTCACGTACCGGTCGTGGTTCAGCGTCTCGAACTCGCGGATCGTCATCTTCTCCCGGCGGAACGCTTGGATAACCGGCATGACGTTGATCGTCTCGTTGAACATCGCGTTCATGTCGCTCAGCCGGGCGCGCATGATCGTGATATAGATTTTGGAATATTTCAGGTGGACGTACATGATGGCGACGAAGAGCGGCGGCAGCGCCAGCGTGATCAGCGCGAGCCGGGCGTCCAGCACGAACAGGGCCACGTAAATGCCGGCGAGCTGCACGAAGCTGACGACGAACGTCGCCATGAAGCTCATGAACAAGTCGCGGATCGCCTCGGTGTCGTTCGCGATCCGCGAGACGACCTGGCCTATCGGCGTATTGTCGAAGTACCGCACCGGAATGCGGGAGATGTGCTTCATGAGGTCCATCCGCATGTTCTTAATGATCCGGAGCGCCGTCGTCTGCAGCAAATACGATTGCGAGAAATTGCACACGCTCGCCGTCAGCAGCAGCCCCATGTACAAGGCGAGCAGCCGGAGCACGGCGGCGATGTCGTCTCTGCCTTGCGAGAGATGGTTATCGATAATGGTCTTGGCGATGTACGGCCCGCCGAGCTCCGCGCCGACGGCGCAGCAGAGAATGAGCATGGCCGCGATAATGCGGTGTTTGTACGCGAGGGCATAGCGTGCCAGCCTGCCCGCGGTAGTTGACTTCATCGTGTCCGACCTCCTGTGCCTCCAAGGGCGCTTGTCATGGCTACTCCTCCAGCCCGGCTTCCATCTGCTGGCGGTCCCACTGCTTCCGGTACCAGCCGCCGAAGTGCATCAGCTCTTCATGCGTGCCTTCCTCCACGATCCGGCCTTCGTCAAGCACGAGGATCCAGTCGGCGTGGCTGACGGCGGACAGGCGGTGCGTCGCGATGAAAGTCGTCCTGCCCGCGCGCTCCTGCCGGATTTGCTGCAAAATCCGGGTCTCGGTCCGCGCGTCGACGGCCGAGAGCGAGTCGTCCATGACCAGAATTTCGGCGTTCATCAGCAGCGATCGCGCGATCGCGAGCCGCTGCTTCTGCCCGCCGGAAAGCATGACGCCGTTCTCGCCGACGACCGTGCCGAGCCCTTCCGGCATGAGCGCGACGTCCGCGGCGAAGGACGCCATTTCCACCGCCTTGGCGACCTCCGCGTCCGTGGCGTCCGGCTTGCCGAGGGCGATATTGTCGCGGATGGTCTTCGACAGCAGCAGATGCTCCTGCGGCACGTAGGCAACCCAAGCCTTCACCCGGTTGAGCGCGATCGCTTCGACGGGCACGCCCGAGAAGAAAAGCCGCTCCGGCTCGAGCGGATACTGCCGCAGCAGCTGCTTCAGCAGCGTGCTCTTCCCGCTGCCCGTGCGCCCGACGATGCCGAGCGTCTGCCCGCGCTCGAGCCGGAACGAGATGTCCCGCAGGCTCGGATGCTCCGCCGACGGGTACGTGAACGAGAGGCCGCGCATCTCGATGCGCTCCGGCACCTCGACGTCGACCGGCCGCTCGGGATCGGCGAGATCCGGCTCCTGGAGGAACGACCGCTCCACGCGGTCGGCCGAGGCGTTGCCCCGCTGCAGCACGTTGATGAACTCCCCGAACGAGATCATCGGCCAGATCAGCATGCCCAAGTAGATATTGAACGACACGAGCTGCCCGAGCGAGATGTCATGGGAAAACACCAAATACGAGCCGTAGCCGATCCCGATCGAGTAGCTGATCCCGACGATGAGCGAGATGATCGGCTGGAACAGGGCGTTCAGCAGCGATACCTCGCGGTTGCGGTCCATGACGCCGGCCGTGACGGCGTCGAACGCCTCGAGGTCCCGGTGCTCCTGCACGTAGGAACGCAGCACGCGGATGCCGGAGATCGACTCCAGCGCGTGATCGTTCATCTTGCCGAACGCGTCCTGGGCGGCGAGGAAGCGGACCCGCACCTTGCGCCCGAGATAGCCGATCGCGACCGCCAGCAGCGGCAGCGGCACGAGCGCCGCCAGCATGAGCCGGTAGTCGATGAGCGAGATCATCGTGATGATGACAACGGACGCGCCGACGAGCGTGTTAACGAGCGTCATGACGCCGTAGCCCGCCGTATTGCCGATGGCGAGGATGTCGTTGGTGGCGAGCGCCATCAGCTGGCCCGTGCTGTTGCGCTGGAAGAAGCTCGGCGTCATCCGCGTCAGATGCGCCATGAAGCGGCCCCGCAGCAGCTTCTCGAGCAGCACGGAATTGCCGTAGAGCGTCGTGATCCAGACGTAGACGAGCACGTACATGATCAGCGCGAGCCCGGTCAGCAGCAGAACCGTATGGCTGAGCTCCGACGCGGTCAGCCGGCCGCGCTGAATATGGTCGATCGTGTTGCCGATCATTTTGGGCGGAATCGTCTGTAGCAGGTTCACGGTCGCCATCAAGACGATCGCCACCGCGTAGTACCCCCATCTCGTTTTGAAAAACCACTGCAGCCGCGTTACGAACGACACGCCGATTTCCTCCGTTTCGATTCGAATGCGGGAACGGTTCAATGAAGCGGTCCCCGTCGCTCCGCACCGTTCCCCGCTTGCGGCGGGAACCGGCGCCTTTCTTGCCTTTCTTGTCTTTCTTGTCTTCCTTAGCCTTCGCTTGCTTTCCTTTACTTTCCTTTACTCCGGGCGCTCCGGCGCGTCCGGCACATACAGGTACTCGTCCAAATCGACGACGCCCGCCGGATTGACGTACACGCCCTCTTCTTCCAGCAGCGCGCGCTGCAGAAACCGCCCTTCGTCGCTGCTGATGGCGATTTCGCCTTTCGCGTTGATGACCCGGTGCCACGGCAAGCCGTGCTTGTCGCTCATGGAATGCAGCACGCGGACGACCTGCCTCGCGGCCCGGGGGCTGCCCGCCAGCTCCGCGATGCCTCCGTAGGTCATGACGCGCCCCGCCGGAATGTTCGAGATGATCTTCAAGACGTCTGCCGTAAACGGCGTCATGGCCGTGCCCATCCTTTCGCGCCGCAGCCCCGAACGGGAACGGCCGCCGATCGCGCGGAGCTGGCCGTTCATGGGCCGGATATCCAGATTTCTTCCTATTATAGCCTAACCTTTCGGTTTACGCCGCATTTATGCGAAAATATGTTCGTAAAAATTTTCGTCTGTTCGCTTGCGCACCGGCTCCGCAGCCGTTCTCGACTTCGAGCGAAGCGGCGCGGCCGCGCGCGAATTTCTCCGCCCTCCGCTTTAGGGTTTGGCCGCCTTTTGTGGTAAAATAACGCTATCCGGATGTAAGGAGTGTTTATTCAATGATCAATGATTTCGAAGCCAAACTCGAACGCTACGCGGCGCTCGCCGTCGAGGTCGGCGTGAACGTCCAACCCGGCCAGACGCTCGTCGTCACCGCCGGCATCACCTCCGCACCTTTCGTGCGCAAGGTCGTGAAGAAGGCGTACGAAGCCGGCGCCAAAAACGTCCACGTCGAGTGGAGCGACGACGTCGTAACCCGCACGAAATACGAGCTTGCCCCGGACGAGGCGTTCAACGAATACCCGCAATGGCGCGCCAAAGGCTGGGAGGACATGGCCGCGGACAACGCAGCGTTCCTCAGCATCGTCGCGGCCAACCCCGACCTGCTGAAGGGCATTCCGCCGGAGCGGATCGCCAATGCCAACAAGGCGGCGGGCATTGCGCTGAAGACGTGGCGTACATACACGATGTCGGACAAGGTCAGCTGGTCGATCGTCGCCGTGCCGTCGCCCGACTGGGCCGCGAAGGTGTTCCCGGAGGTCGCTCCGGAAGCGCAGGAGGACGCGCTGTGGGATGCGATCTTCGCCGCGACGCGGATCAACGAGCCCGACCCGGTCGCCGCTTGGAAGACGCACATCGACGTGCTCGACCGCAAGGCGTCCATCCTGAACGAGAAGAAATATTTTGCGCTCCGCTACACCGGTCCGGGCACGGATCTGACGCTGGAGCTGCCGCAAGGCCATATCTGGATCAGCGCAGGCAGCGAGAACGCGAAGGGCGACATCTTCGTCGCCAACATGCCGACGGAGGAAGTGTTCACCGCCCCGCAGCGCGGCGGCGCGAACGGCACCGTCACCAGCACGAAGCCGCTCAGCTACGGCGGCAACCTGATCAAGGATTTCGTGCTGACGTTCAAGGACGGCAAAATCGTCGACATTCAGGCTGAGGAAGGCCTTGAAGTGCTGCGGAACCTGATCGGCACCGACGAAGGCGCCGCGTTCCTGGGCGAAATCGCGCTCGTGCCGCACCGCTCGCCGATCTCGGACACGAACCTCACCTTCTACAACACGCTGTTCGACGAGAACGCCTCCTGTCACCTCGCCATCGGTAAAGCGTACGCCTTTTGCGTCGAGGGCGGCAAGGCCATGACGGAAGAGGAGCAAATCGCTGCGGGCCTGAACTCCAGCCTCGTGCACGTCGACTTCATGATCGGCTCCGCCGAGCTCGACATCGACGGCATCCGCGCGGACGGTACGGCCGAGCCGCTGTTCCGCGGCGGCAACTGGGCGATCTGATCTGCGAACGCTACAACGAATAATGAATGGCCGTACGGGGACGATCCCCGTACGGCCATTTTTATCACGATAGACGGCTCAGCCAGGCGCGAAAGGCCCGCGGATCAAAGCTCTCACAGGTACAGCGGCAACGTCGCCAAGCCCCGGAACAGCAGGCTGGGGTGCCAATTCGGCTCGGCGTCCGCGAGGCGCATTCGCGGAAAGCGCGACAGCAGCGCGGACAGCGCGAGCTCGCCTTCCATGCGCGCGAGCGGCGCGCCCAAGCAGAAATGCGGACCGGACGCGAACGCCAAATGGCGGTTCGGCGTACGCGCGACATCGAAGACGTTCGGACGCTCGAACTGCGCGGGATCGCGATTGGCCGCGCCGAGGATCACGTTCACGGATTGGCCTTGACGGATCGTCCGGCCGCCGATCGCGTAATCGGCGGCCGCGAGGCGCGACGTCATCCTCACGGGGCTTTCGAAGCGCAGCGCCTCTTCGACGGCGGAGGCGGCCAGTTCCGGACGCGCGAGCAGGCGGGCGAGCTGATCGGGATGCCGGAGCAGGCAGTAGACGCTGTTGCCGATCAGATTGACGGTCGTCTCATGGCCGGCGACGAGCATCAGCACGCAGGTCGCGACGAGCTCCTGTTCCGTCAGCCGCTCCCCCTGCTCGTGCGCCGCGATCAGCTCGCTGATCATGTCTTCGCGCGGAGCGGCCTTGCGTTCCGCGATCAGGTCGCGGAAGTAGGCGGAGATCTCCTCCGCGGCTTGCTTCGCCTGCTGCGCGAACCCTGCCGGCCGCTCGCCGCCCTCGAGCACGCCCGCGAAAACACGCGACCACGCTTTGAACAGCTCGCGATCCTCAGACGGCACGCCGAGCAGCTCGGCGATGACGATGACCGGCAGCGGGAACGCGAACGACGCGATCAGGTCGGGCCGGGACGCTTCGGCCATCTCGTCAGCCAGATACTCCGCGACCGCGCGGACCCTGGGCTCGAGCCGCTCCATAGACCGCGGCAGGAACGCATGGCTGACCAGCCTTCTCAGCCGCGTATGCGCCGGCGGATCGCGGAACAGCATCCAATTATCCAGCAGCTCGCCGACCGGCTTCCATTCCTCGGAAGGCGGCGGCAGCTCCTGCCGTTGCTGCTCCGGCAGCGCGTTCCGGTACTCGCGGACAAATACCGGATCCTTCAGAATCCGGTTCACGTCCTCGTACCGGGACACAACCCAGAACCCGGCGCCCGTGACGTCGCACAGCGGCTCCTGTTCCAGCAAATACGCGTAAAAATCGTCCGGATTGCCGTGCAATCGGGGCGAATACGTTCGGAACCACGCTTCAATATCGGCTGTTTCGAAGGCTGTCGGCAATTCTTGCATTGCGATCACGCTCCCGGATAATGGAATGATTCGTATGGATGATTCGTCAAGCCAACCCTTCCTGCGCTTGTAACGCCTCGTACATCTCCTCGATCATCTTCGTCGCTTCCTCGACGTCGAGCTCCAGCGCCCCAGCGTTGATCATCGCGCCCATGCCGATCCAGAACATCGCCAGCTTCAAAAACAGGCGCCGCAAGCGGGCTTCCTCCATCCCGCCGAACCGGCCGTCGAGCTGCAGAAATGCCGCGCGCATGGCTTCGTAGAGCTTGTTATTGTCGTACGCCCCGTACTCGGACAGGAAGATCGCCCGGAACAGCCGCTTCTCGTGCTTCGCGAACAGCAGGCAGCCGATCGCCATGTTCATGACGGGCTCGTTGTTCGCGTTCTCGTACGTCTCGATGCGGGCCAGCGCGAACCGAACCGCCCGGTCGAACACGTCTGCCTTGACGGCTTCCATGCTGCCGTACACGCTGTAGATCGGCTGCGTCGAGCAGTTCAGCCGCCGCGCGACGCGGCGCGTCGTCAGCCCTTCGAGCCCTTCCTCCCGTACGAGGTCGAAGGCCGCGTTCAGGACGCTTTCCTTCGTGATTTCTGCTTTTGGGGGCATCGGCATCTCTCCGCGTCGTTAATGGCATGGATCATTAAAATGGTGAATGGCAATCGTTAAACGCATAAATAATGACATCCGTTATATAACGTATGTTATATGGTTATTTTTTACATGTCAACGACGGATTTCAGCGACCGTTCGCCGGGTCCCGCGCGCAACAAAAAAGCCGCGCTACGAAGGTCCGACGGTCCCCCATGCGCGGCTGGCTTTATTCGTGTGCCCCTACAATACCTTCGACAAAAACGCCTTCGTCCGTTCCTCCCGCGGCCGCTCGAACAGATCCTCCGGCGGTCCTGCCTCGACGACGCGGCCCTGCTCCATGAACAGCACCCGGTCGCCGACCTCGCGGGCGAAGCCCATCTCGTGCGTCACGACGACCATCGTCATGCCTTCCTTCGCGAGCTGTTTCATCACGCCGAGCACCTCGCCCACCATCTCGGGGTCGAGCGCCGAGGTCGGCTCGTCGAAGAGCATGATCTTCGGCTCCATCGCCAGCGCCCGCGCGATGGCGACGCGCTGCGCCTGTCCGCCGGAGAGCGAGGACGGATAAGCATCCGCCTTGTGCTCCAGCCCGACCTTGCGCAGCAGTTCGAGCGCCTTCGCCCGCGCCCTCTCGGCCGTCCATTTGCGAATCTTGATCGGCCCCAGCGTCAGGTTGTCCAGCACTTTCAGATGCGGGAACAGATTGAATTGCTGGAAGACCATGCCGAGCTCCGCCCGCATCGCGACGATGTCCGTGCCCTTGGCGAGCAGCGGCGTGCCGTCGACGATGATCTCGCCGCCCGTAGGCTGCTCCAGCAGATTGAGGCAGCGGAGGAACGTCGACTTGCCCGAGCCGGACGGCCCGATTACGACGAGCACCTCCGACGGCGCCACGTCGACCGTGACGTCCTTCAGCACTTCGTTCTTGCCGAACGCCTTGGCCAATCCCTTCACTTGTATAATCGGTTTCGCCGCCATCGTCATTGCACCCGCCTTTCGATCCACATCAGCAGCTTATTGAGCGTATACGTCAACACGAAATATACGAACGCCGCCGTCAGGTACGGCTCCCAAACGCGAATGTACTGCGCCTTCATCGCGTTGCTCCAGTACATGATCTCGGGCACCGTGATGAACGTCAGCAGCGACGAATCCTTCAGCAGCACGATAAATTCGTTGCCGAAGGCCGGGATCATGCGTTTGATCGCCTGCGGCAGCACGACGTAGCGCATCGCCTGCCAGTGCGTCATGCCGATGGACAGAGCGGCCTCCGTCTGCCCCTTGTCGATCGACTGGATGCCGGCCCGGTAGATCTCCGCCGTGTACGCCGCCGCGTTCAGCGACAGCGCGACGACCGCCGCCGCGATCGCGTTGGTCTTGCCGTAGACGAGCGGCACGAACGCGAAGTGCACGATGAAGATTTGCACGAGCAGCGGCGTCCCGCGGAAGAAGTTGATGTAGGCTTGCATCGGCCAGCGAAGAATCCGGAAGCGCGACATTTTGCCGAGGCCGACGCCGAGGCCGAGCATCGAGCCGAGGATGATCGACGCGAACGAGATACAGATGGTGTATAACGTCCCTCGCATGATCAAGGGGAAGTAATCTCCGATGATATCGAATCTAAAATCCATGCCGATTCGCCCTTTCTCCTGCATTGTAACGATAAAAAGAGCATGCGCAACGTTCGACTACGCATGCTCCGCTATTCGTCCGTTATTTCGTTTCCAACAAACCGGCCGTATTCGGCTCCTCGTCAAACCATTTCTTGTAGAGCTCCGCGTACGTGCCGTTCTCGATGATCGCCTTGATCGCCGGATCCAGCTTCGCCTTCAGCTCGCTGCCTTTCGGATACGCGATGCCGTAATACTCCGGCGTGAAGTTCGTGGTATCCTGCACTTCCTTGTACTTCTTATCCGGATTGCTCTTGATGAAATCCCGCACGATCGCGATATCCGCCACGACGGCGTCCGCCCCGCCCTTATCCATCTCCAGCAGCGCCACCGCGTTGCTGTCGAAGCGCTTCAGGTCGGTGTTGCCCTCGCCCATGATCTTCGTCATCAGAATGTCGGCGGTCGTCCCGCTCTGCACGGCGACCTTCTTGCCCTTGAGGTCCGTCGCGCTCTTGATGTCGCTGTCTTCCTTCACCATGATCACGTTCACAGATTCGAAGTACGGCATGGAAAAATCATAGGTCTGCGCGCGGTCGTCCGTAATCGAAATGCTGGACAGGCCCGCTTGATATTCGGTGCCTTGCTTGACGCTCTCGAGCATCGCGTCCCAGCCGACGTTGCTAACTTTATACTTCAGCCCGGCCTCCTTCATGACAGCCGCGATAAAATCGATGTCGAAGCCCTTGAGCTCGTCCTTGTCCATGTATTCCATAGGGCGGTAACTAGCGTCGCTGGCGAATTGGTACGTCGTCTCGTCCCCTCCGCCGGCCGTGCTGCCGTTGTTCGCTGCATTATTAGCAGGCGCTTCGTTCTTCGCGCCGCAGGCCGACAGCAATACGGCAGTTATCAACGTAACAATACCTAACGTTACTCGTTTCTTCATGGTGGTTCCCCCTCTAATATTCGGATTCTGTTACGATTCTACCAAGAAAACAGGGAAAATATCAAATTAAATTTTTTATTTTGTTATGTAACCTAACATTAGTTCCATGAATTTACGGATTATGCGCTTTCATGGAAGGTTTAGAGCTGCGCGGACATAAAAAAAGGGTACGCCTTCCAATTAGACGCACCCTTCCCCGTCGCATGCTCGCCGCATTTATGGCCGTCTTGCCGTTATCGCGCTGGCCGCGGACCGGACAGCTGCAAGCGGAACCGTGGCCGCATGGGACGGAGGAAGCCTATTCTTCCTCTTCCCCGAGCGCCATGTTCGGATTGAAGTCCGCCACCACGAGCACATCCATATGCCGGCCTTCCCGCAATATCGTATCGATGACCGGCGTGCGCGTCATGCGCTGCCAGAAGCCGGGGCGGGACTGTCCGAGGATGATCTGCGTGCTCTTCAGCTCGTTCGCCTTCGCGAGCAGCGCGTCGGCGACGTGATTCCCGGACACGCCGCTCTGCATCTCGAAACGTCCGCCGAGCCGGCCGACCAGCGCCTTGATCTCCTCGATCCGCTTGGCGCACGTCTCGGAGCGGTCGCCTTCGGTCCGCACGTAGTGGACGTGCCAATCCGCCTTCAGGCGGTAGGCGATGCGGAAGCCGCGGCGAATGAGGCGCTCCGCGTTCGGGCTCGTCGTCACCGCGACGAAGATCGACTCGTGGCGCCGCCACGGGCCGCGCAGCGAACCGTTGCGCTCCCACGACTCCAGCCGCTCATCCACGTCGTCGGCGATCTCCCGCAGCGCCAGCTCGCGGAGCGCGATCAGGTTGCCCGTCTTGAAGGGGCCTGCGAGCTTCTCCTTGACCATGTCGGGGCCGTAGATCCGGCCTTCCTTCAGCCGCTCCTGCAGCGCGCTCGGCGCGACGTCGATCAGCTCCATCTCGTCCGCCAGGCGGAGCACCTGGTCGGGTACCGTCTCCGTCACGGTCGTGCCGCAAATCTTCTCGATCGAGTCCTTCAGGCTCTCCAGATGCTGCACGTTCAGCGTGGCGATGACGGAGATGCCCGCATCCAGCAGCTCGCGGATATCGTCGTAGCGGTGCGCGTTGCGGCTTCCCGGCGCGTTCACATGCGCCAGATCGTCGATCAGCACGACCTCGGGATTGCGCGCAAGAATCGCGGCGACGTCCATCTCCTCGGCCTCCGAGCCGTTCGCCCCCGCCTTCAGCCGCGGCATCGCGGTCAGCTTGCCGATCTGGGCTTCCGTATCCGGTCTGCCGTGCGTCTCCGCGAAGCCGATGACGACGTCAATGTCTTTGCGGAGCAGCGCGTTGCCCTCGCGGAGCATCATGTACGTCTTGCCCGCTCCCGGCGCGGCGCCGATATACACCTTGAACCGGCCGCGCCGGATGCGCTCGATCTTCTTCTCGAGCTCCTGCTCGCTCAAGCGGCGGTACGGCTCGGATGGCTTCAGCACGGCGCGCTTCGTCGGCAGCACCCGTTCGCCCTCGTGCTCCGCGCGGTCGGCCATGAAGAAGACGTCGATGTTGCGGACGTGCTTCAGCAGACTGCGGGCGATGGAGCCCTGCCGGAGCTCCTCCGTGCGGGTCTGCTTGGAATGGCCCATGACGATCCTCGTCGCGTTGATGAGCATGGCGTAGCGGATCAGCGCGCGCGGCACCTGTTTGCGGCTCGTGATCGCGATTTCCCGAAAGCCCGCACCCACCTTCTCGACGAGCTTCAAAATCGATTTCTTGAACGCTTCCCGTTCCTTGGTCGGCTCCTGCGACGCGTCCGTGAAGACGACGACCTGCAGGTCGCCGCCGAGCCGCTTCGCAATCTGCTGCCCGCGGCGAATGTAGAGCGATCCGTTCACGTGGTACTGCGCCGCGACGAGAATCCGCTCGGACGCGCCGGACGGCCCGATGAATCCCTGCTCCTCGCGGTATTTCTCCAGCGACTCGTTCACGCCCTCCGCCATGAGGCGAAGCGCCAGCTCGCGCAGCTTGCCGACGTTGCCGCGCTTCAGCAGTTCGGGGTCCTTCACGTTATTCAGCCGGCCTTCGCTCAGCCGGTTCAGGATCGTCTCCGGCGACACGTCGATCAGCCGCACCTCGTCGGCGAGCTCCAGCAGATCGGCAGGCACCGTGCATTCCGGCTCGATGCCGGTCAGCTTCTGCGCCTGCTCCTTCACGCCTTCCAGCTCATAGACGTTGACCGTCGTGATGACGCTGATGCCGCGGCTGAGCAGAAACCGGATATCCTCGCGCCGCGTCGGAAACCTGGCGCCGGGCCGGTTCTCGTGCGCGAGCGAATCGACGAGCAGCACCTCCGGGTTGCGGTCGACGATCGCATCGAGGTTCAGGTCCTTCTTCTCGGCGTCGCCCTTCATCCAGTGGATGCTCGGAATGCGCTCCAAATCCGCCAGCTGCTCCACGGTCTCGGGCCGCCGCATCGTCGACACGGCGCAGACGGCCACGTCGATGCCTTGCTCCTTGAGCGCCTGGCCCTCGCGCAGCATATGATAGGTTTTGCCCGAGCCGCTGACGGCGCCCACGTAAATTTTCAGCCGCCCGCGGTGGATTTTGGAGATGGATAACAGCAGTTCCTCCGGAGTTTGTCGCCGGTAGCCGGCCATAACGTTATACCCCTTTCATGCCCATACATATAAATTTTCATGTTGCCCGGAATCTTATGCTCGCCACGAAAACGGACATCAAAAAAGAAGCCAGCAAAAGACGGCCTCCAATTCAGAGAACGCCTCTCGCGGCTTCTAGGCACACTGTATCTGTAGTGGCTGTTCGCACGCATATTCGTCGCCTCTCTCGGTCGCTTACGAGGTTAGCTGTCGGATTCGGACATGAGAGCCGCCCTACCCGGGACGCGAGGCTATGCGCCTCCGCCCGGGATTCACCCCTGATGGCAAGTCCGGAAGCGCGCGGCTTCGGACAGACTTGTCATGTCGTTGGTTCCCCCGTTTTCCTGTTCGGAAATTCAGCGTTGTCGATTACGTTGTTAAGCATGACTCATGTTACGCCGAAGCTTGACTTTTGTAAAGGAACTCCGTGCGCACTCCGTCCCGCTGTACGTGCAACGGACGCAAATATAGCGCTTACAAAGGCGGCGCGCTTCAGGAATCTCGCGCTACCTCACTTTATGACCCGTTTCCGTAATTACCGGCGAATGCCAGGGGCCGCCGGCGGCCTGGCCCCGGTACGATCGTCCGGGTTCCGGCGCGCTGGCCGCGGGCGGCCGGGAATCAGACGTTCCCGGTCGCCATCTCGATGCCCCGCAGCGCGAGGCCGATCAGGAAGCCGCAGAGCGCGCCGTTGACGCGGATCCATTGCAGGTCCTGCCCGACCTTGTCCTCGATCAGCTCGACGAGCTGGTCGTTGTCGAGCCGGTCCAGATTCTCCTTCACGAACGAGCCGATCCGGGCATGGTTGCGCTCGATCAGCGCCGCGGCCTGCTTCTTCAGCCAATGCTCGGCGTCCCGCACCAGCGCCTCGTTCGCTTCGATCCGGTCGAGCATCCCCTCGACGGCCGGCCACGCCTTCCCGGCGAAGTCCGGCGCGCTCAGGAATTCGAGGACCTTCTCGCGCAGCCGCTCGAACAGCTTGCGCAGCTCCCCCTCTACGTCGAACGCCTGGAGCAGCTCTTCGCGCATCAGGTCCAGCCGGCCGGATTCCGCTAGCTGCGTCACGAGCGTATCGAGCGCCTCGCGCAGCTTGCTCATGACGATCCGGCGGCGCTCCGTGCCCGGAAGCTTCAGCTCGGCGAGCTTCGAGAGCGCGAACTGCTGAAGCATCGCCCCGAGCTTGTCCTCCTCGAGGTAGCCGATGAACGCGTTCACGGCGAACGACATCAAGCCGCCGAGGTTGAGCCCCTTGATCAGCGTCATCACCGCGCTGCCGAGCTCGCGCTGCATGCCCTCCGTGGCGACCCACGTCTCCGCGCGCTCGAGCAGCAGATCGAGCATCCGCTCGTCCGTGCCGTCCTCCTCGGCCTTGCGAATGAAGCCGCGCAGCGCTGCCTCCAGGTCGATCCGCCGCACCGCGGCCTCGATCTCGCCGGACAGCAGCGGCACGACCCGATCCGCGTCCACGCTCCGCAGCACGTCCGCGAGCAGCAGCGGCAGCCGCTCGCTCTCGACCGCCGAGCGCAGGGCGCCGCGCACGACAGGCAGGAGCTGCTCGGCCAGCTCGACCTGCCGCAGCTTCTCGAGCATGCTGTCCTTCGCCAGCAGCCGCTCTTCGAGGACGCGCACGATGCCGTCGGACATCTTCTTCCGGTTGCGCGGCAGCAGCGCCGTGTGCGGAATCGGAATGCCGAGCGGGTGGCGGAACAGCGCGGTCACGGCGAACCAGTCCGCCAGCCCGCCGATGACGCCGGCCTCGAAGCCCGCGTGCAGCAGCCCGAGACCGCCGCCGCGGAAGGGCAGCGTCGCCGCGAAGCCCGCGGCCATCGCGCCGAGCGAAAGATTGGCCATTTGTTTGTTTCGCTTCTTTACTTTCGCCATGATTCTCCTCCTAGGATTGCTACCTACACCATACCATTATGGGCGAGCCTGTTGCAAAAATCCGGCCTGCCGCGCGTGTTTACCCTATATAATGAAGGGCTTGCGCTCCCGTCGTTACGATGAGTGCAGCCAGGTTTGGCGCCGGATTCGATCGTTCATGGGATGGAACTGCAGCCATCGCGCGGGCTCGGCCCGTGAATTTCGCGATTGCGATTCCCCGCCTTCTCCGCTACAATGAATCCATACCCCAAAAGTTAAAGCGCTTATACTTTTAATGCCGTGAAGCGATCCGCCGGCGTCGCGCGCTGCGTTAGCCCGGTTTATAATTTACCCCGAAAATTAAAGCGCTTAAACTTAAATCGCCTATCCGCCATTCTAATGAGGAGCTGATCGAGGCCGCATGAAAGTCAGCATTTTCGACGTCGCCAAAAAAGCCGGCCTGTCCGTCGTGACCGTCTCCCGCGTGCTGAACGGCGCGGAATCGGTGCGCGAGGCGAACCGGCAAAAGGTGCTCGCAGCGATGAAGGCGCTGGATTACAGGCCGAACGCCGCGGCGCGCAGCCTGGCCAGGGGCAAGACGGGCGTCATCGGGCTGATTCTGCCCACGCTGCAGGATTCGTTCTTCGACGCGATCGCGAGCGAAATGAACCGCATCCTGGCGGACAGTGGATATGTCCTCGCCGTCTCGGTCTACGCGAGCCCCGGGCCGGGCGATATCCACTATCTCCTGCAGGAGGACCGCGTCGATGGGATCGCGCTGCTCTCGCCGCTCGCGGAATCGCCCTATATCGACGAAATGAACCGCCGCCGCATCCCGTACGTGCTGATCGACAACCAGATGGCGGAGCACGACGCGTTCGCCATCAACGTCGATAATTTCGCGGGCGGCTATGCCGCGGCGAAGCATCTGATCGCCCTCGGCCACACGTCGATCGCGCACCTGAGCGGCAGCGAGCCGTACCGCAGCACGCGGGAACGGCGCAGCGGCTTCCTGCAGGCGCTGCTGGAAGCCGGGCTCGAGCCGTTCGAGCTAGCCGGCGGGGACTATTCCACGGCGTTCGGCTACGCGCACGCGAGCCGCTGGGCCGCGGCCGGCCGGCTGCCCGGCGCGGTATTCGCCGGCGACGACCACATCGCCGCGGGCGTCATCAACGCGCTGCAGCGGGCCGGGGTGCGCGTGCCGGAGGACGTCTCCGTCGTCGGCTTCGACGACCAGCGGATCGCGACGATGCTGCGGCCGTTCCTGACGACCGTCCGGCAGCCGACCGAACGGATGGCCGCCGCGGCCGTCTCGCTGCTCCTGCAGCGGATCGACGGCGCGCCGGAGCAGGCCGGCGGCGGCCGTCTCGCGGCGGAGCTGCTGCTCCGCGAGACGACGGCCCCCGCGGCCGCGAATTCCACTCTACCCGATAAGGAGCAATCGCCATGACGTACTATCTCGGCATCGACGGCGGCGGCACCAAGACCCACGCGCTGCTGACCGACGAGCAAGGCCGCCCGCTCGGCAAGGGCCAGAGCGGCAACGGCAACCATCAGATCGACGCCGCAGGCGCGGAGCGCAATATCCGGGAGGCCGTCGACGAAGCGCTGCGGCAAGCGGGCGTCGCGAAGGACGAAGTGCGCCACGCCTACTTCGGCCTCGCCGGCGCGGACCGGGAAGCGGACTACCGCGTGCTCCGGCCGCTCGTCGCTTCCTTCGGCCTGCCGCGCCATTCCGTCGAATGCGACACGATCATCGGCCTGCGCGCCGGCACCGACCGGCCGTACGGCATTGCCGTGATTTGCGGCACCGGCACGAACTGCGCGGGGCGCAACAAGCAGGGCGAGCATCTCCAGGTCGGCGGCTTCGCCTACATGCACGGCGACTTCGGCGGCGGCGGCTCGCTCAGCGTCGAAGTGTTCCGCTCGGTCATCCGGGCCTGGGACGGCCGCGAGCAGCCGACGCGGCTGACCGAGCCGCTGCTCGCGCTGCTGGGCTATCCCGACGTCGAGACGATGTTCCACGATTTCCTCGACCATGACAAACGGGTGCCGGCTGGCGCGGCCAAGCTGCTGTTCGACGCGGCGGAGGCCGGCGACGAGACGGCGCTCGCAATTCTGCAGAAGCAGGGCGAGGAGCTTGGCCGGTCCGCCGCGGCCGTCGCCCGGCGGCTCGGCATGACGCAGGACGCATTCGACGTCGTGCTCGCCGGCAGCCTCGTGACGCGCGGCGACAGCGGCGGCTGGATCCGCGGCCCGATCGAGGCCGCGGTGCGCGCCGCCGCCCCCGGCGCTTCGGTCGTTAAGCTGACGGTCGATCCCGTCTTCGGCGCCGTCTGGTCGGCGATGGAGGCGGACGGCCGGACGATATCGGCGGACGTGTACGCGCGCATGCGCGCCTTGGGCGATTTCGACGCCATCGCGATTTGACCGCCGCTAACGTTTCGCCTTGGTTATACACACACGATGGGATAGGAGTGTCCATACATGAAGAAACAAGGGTTGAAAATCGCCGTCATCGGAGGCGGCTCCTCGTATACCCCCGAGCTGGTCGAAGGCTTCATCCAGTTCCATGCCGAGCTGCCCGTCCGGGAGCTCTGGCTCGTCGACATCGACGCCGGTCTGCATAAGCTGAACATTGTCGGCGCCCTGGCCAAACGGATGGTCGAGCGCGCGGGGCTGCCGATCGAGGTGCACCTGACCACTGACCGCCGGGCCGCGGTCAAGGACGCCGATTTCGTCAGCACGCAGATGCGCGTCGGCATGCTCGAGGCGCGCGGCCGCGACGAGGCGATCCCGCTGAAGTACGGCGTCATCGGCCAGGAAACGACCGGCCCCGGCGGCATGCTGAAGGCGCTCCGGACCATTCCGGTGCTGCTCGACATTTGCCGGGATATAGAGGAGCTGGCGCCGAACGCGTGGCTGCTGAATTTCACCAACCCCGCGGGCATGGTGACCGAAGCGATCCAGCGCCATTCGCGCGTGCGCAGCATCGGCCTGTGCAACGCCCCGATCGGCCTGACGAAGTGGCTGTCGACAACGTACGGGACCGCGCCGTCCGCGATCTATACCGAGTTCGTCGGACTCAACCACCTGCACTGGGTGACGCGCGTCGACGTGAACGGCGACGACAAGCTGCCGGAGCTGCTCGGGCAGTCCGAAGGCTTTACCGGCAAAAACGTCCCGTCGACCGGCTGGAACCCGCGGTTCATCCGCTCGCTGGGCGGGCTGCCGTCGTATTATTTGAAGTATTTCTACATGACGGACGAGATGCTCGCGGAGCAGCAGGAAGCGTTCCGCCGCGACGGCAACCGCGCCGCGGTCGTTCAGCGCGTCGAGGACGAATTGTTCCGGCTGTACGCCGACCCGAACCTCGCCGAGAAGCCGAAGCAGCTGGAGCAGCGCGGCGGCGCGTACTATTCCGAAGCGGCCGTCAACCTGATGAAGTCGCTCCATAACGGCACGAACGACATCCAGACGCTGAACGTCGCGAACCGCGGCACCCTCGACTTCCTGCCGGACGACGCGGCGATCGAGGTCAACTGCCTCGTGACGAAGAACGGTCCGCTGCCGCTGCCGCTCACGCGGGTGCCCGAGAACGTCAAGGGGCTCATCCACGCCGTCAAAACGTACGAGCGCCTGGCCATCCAGGCGGCCGTCACCGGTGACCGCGACATCGCGCTGCAGGCCATGGTCCACCACCCGCTCGTGCCGAACGTGAACGTAGCCGCGCCGATGCTGGACGAAATGCTGGAAGCGAACCGGGCGTATTTGCCGGCGTTCTTCCCGCAGGGATAGCGATGGAGGCTGCCCGGGGCTGCGGCGGGCCGCCGGGGCGACGCTAGGCCGCCGGGGCGGCGGCGGGCCGCCGGGGCGACGCTAGGCCGCCGGGGCGGCGTCGGGCCGCCGGGGGCGGCGACGGGCCGCCGGGGCGACGGCAGGGAA
>NZ_JBHSHY010000029.1:0-61500 GCF_042653205.1 Paenibacillus sp. GCM10023250
TCGAGGTGGAAGCGCGGCAACGCGTGGAGCTGACGAATACTAATCGGTCGAGGGCTTATCCAATCTACATCGCATCAGCTAAGCAAGACCTTCGCAAGGGTTCGTATCCAGTTTTCAGGGTGGCAAGCTCTGAGCAAGACCCGCGTTTCCGAATAAGGAAGACGCCCGTTTGGTGGCGATGGCGGAGGGGAACCACGCGTAACCATCCCGAACACGACCGTTAAGCCCTCCAGCGCCGATGGTACTTGGACCGCAGGGTCCTGGGAGAGTAGGACGTTGCCAAGCACGATGAACCGATTGCAGCATGCAGTCGGTTTTTTGTTGTTTAACTATCTTTGCGCTGCGGGTAATCATATTGTGGTTGTAAGCAATAAATGCTCGGAATGTTGTGGATATGCCGCCTCTCCGCGTATAAATGGGTTGGATCCGCCCAAAGCTAGTAAGGTCAGGGCCGTCATTCGATGGCCGGAACCCGCTTGACCTTTTGGGAAATTTGCGTATAATGAAATTAAGGTCAAAGAAAGTCAAAGTCAATTTAACTAAATACTTGGATAATTATGATTTCTTGACCGAAGGGCTTTTGGGCAATTTAGGGAGGTTGGCGAAATGCGCAACATTTCCGATCTCATCGAGCAGTACCTGAAGCATATGCTAAAGGAAAGCCCCGGCGGCGCGGTTGAACTGCAGCGTAATGATTTGGCGGACCGCTTCTCTTGCGTGCCGTCCCAGATCAATTACGTTCTCAGCACCCGCTTTACGCTGGAGAAAGGCTATTTCGTCGAAAGCAAGCGTGGAGGCGGCGGTTATATCCGCATCCAACGCGTAGAGCTGCCTACGCTGTCCGCCCTCCAGGAACATCTCGCGCAAACGATAGGCGAGCAAGTGGACCAGGATACGGCGGAAGGGGTTATTTATCAGCTGGAGGAGGGCAAGCATATTACCCGCAGGGAAGCGAACTTGCTTCGGGCGGCAATGTCTCGCGATTCCTTGGCCGTGAAGCTCCCCCTGCGCGACGAAATCCGGGCCAGGCTGCTTAGGGCAATGCTGGTCACGCTGCTCATGAAGTAGGCTGCGCAGCCTTGCAAGAGGAGGGAAAGTGCGGGATGCTTTGTCAGGAATGCGAGAAGAAGCCGGCTACGCTTCATTTTACGAAAATCGTTAACGGGGAGAAGACGGAATTCCATATCTGCGAATCATGCGCGCGTGAACGGGGCGAAGGAATTCCCGGCACGGCCAACGGATTCTCCATCCACAGCTTGTTGTCCGGCTTGCTCGACTTCGAGCAGAGCGGCGGCGGCGTGAATAACTTCAGCGCCAAGCAGGCGCAACAGCTCCGCTGCGACAACTGCGGATTGACGTATACGCAATTCAGTAAAATGGGCCGGTTCGGCTGCAGCAATTGCTACACTCAATTCGGCGGCAAACTGGACCCGATCTTGAAAAGGGTGCATGGCAACACGACGCATGTCGGCAAAATTCCGAAGCGGGCAGGCGTCAAAATCCAGGTGAAGCGCGAGATCGAGGAGCTCCGGCGCGATTTGCAGACGCGGATCGAGCAGGAGGATTTCGAAAACGCGGCGAAGGTCCGGGACCGGATTCGCGAGCTGGAACGCAATTCGGCCGACGAAGAGGAAAGGCACGGGTAGGAAGGTGATTCGAAGTGTCGAAGCGGTCTTATGTCGATGAAGCGCTGAGCGATTGGATGAAGGGCAACGGTCCCGATTCGGACGTCGTCATTAGCAGCCGGATTCGCATCGCCCGCAACTTGTCGGGACATCCGTTTCCGATGCTGGCTACAAAGCAGCAGGCGATGGATGTGATGGAGAAGCTGACCGCCGTGGCGAAGAACGGGAAGCTTCGGGAAATCGGCGATTTCGAGACGATCGAGCTTTCGCAGCTCAGCGAGCTGGAACGAAGGGTACTCGTCGAGAAGCATTTGATCAGCCCGAACTTGGCCAACGAGTCGCGCAGCGGCGCGGTGATGCTCAGCGAGAACGAAGCCGTCAGCATCATGGTGAACGAAGAGGATCATTTGCGGATCCAGTGTTTGTACCCGGGGTTTCAAGTGAAGGAAGCCTGGGGATTGGCCAGCCGCATTGATGATATTTTTGAAGAGGCCACCGATTACGCGTTCGACGAACGCAGGGGGTACTTAACGAGCTGTCCGACCAACGTCGGAACGGGCATCCGCTCCTCGGTGATGATGCATTTGCCGGGGCTGGTGCTGACGCAGCAAATCAACCGCATCCTGTCGGCGATCACGCAAGTGGGGTTGGCGGTCCGGGGGATTTACGGCGAGGGCAGCGAAGCGACGGGCAACCTGTTTCAAATCTCGAACCAGATTACGCTCGGCCAGTCCGAGGGGGAAATCATCGAGAACTTGCACAACGTCGTTCGCCAAATCATCGAGCACGAACGGGCGGCGCGGCAGCGGCTGCTGCAGGAATCGCGGGTCCGGCTCGAGGATCGCGTTAGACGCTCTTACGGTATCCTTTCCCATGCGATGGTCATGGATTCCAAGGAGGCGTCGCAGCGTTTGTCGGACGTTCGTCTCGGGATTGATCTCGGACTGATTCCGGACGTTACGCCGCAAGCGATGAACGAAATGATGGTATTAACGCAGCCAGGATTTCTGCAGCAGGTGTTTCATGAAAAAATGTCGCCTGAACTGCGGGACGTCCGGCGTGCGGAACTTATACGCAAGCAGTTGAAGTCTTGTCTATCCGATCATGGGGGTGTGTGAACATGATGTTTGGAAGATTTACCGAACGCGCGCAGAAGGTGCTCGCATTAGCGCAGGAAGAAGCGGTTCGTCTCGGCCATAACAATATCGGGACGGAGCATATTTTGCTCGGCTTGAACCGGGAAGGCGAAGGCATCGCCGCCAAAGCGCTGATCGGGCTTGGATTGAGCCTCGAGAAAATTCAGGACGAAGTCGAAACGCTGATCGGCCGCGGCCAGGAGCAACCTACCAATATCGCGTACACGCCGCGCGCGAAGAAGGTCATCGAGCTATCGATGGACGAAGCGCGGAAGCTGGGTCACACTTACGTCGGGACGGAGCATATTTTGCTCGGCCTGATTCGCGAAGGCGAGGGCGTCGCCGCCCGCGTCCTCAATAACCTCGGCATCAGCCTGAACAAGGCGCGCCAGCAAGTGCTGCAGCTGCTCGGCAGCAGCGAAGCGGTGTCCAGCAACCACGGGGCGCCATCCAATGTCAGCACGCCGACGCTGGATGGACTCGCGCGCGACTTGACGGCATACGCCAAAGACGGCAATCTGGATCCGGTTATCGGCCGGAGCAAAGAAATCGAGCGCGTCATTCAGGTGCTCAGCCGCAGAACGAAAAACAATCCGGTCCTGATCGGGGAGCCCGGCGTCGGTAAAACGGCCATCGCCGAAGGCCTCGCCCAGAAGATCATCGCCGGCGAAATTCCCGAGACGCTCCGCGATAAGCGCGTCATGACGCTCGACATGGGCTCTGTCGTCGCCGGCACGAAGTATCGCGGCGAATTCGAGGACCGTTTGAAAAAAATCATGGACGAAATTCGTCAAGCCGGAAACATCGTACTCTTCATCGACGAGCTGCATACGCTGATCGGCGCAGGCGGCGCGGAAGGCGCGATCGACGCCTCTAACATCCTGAAACCGGCACTCGCACGCGGCGAGCTGCAGTGCATCGGGGCAACCACGTTGGACGAATACCGGAAGTACATCGAGAAGGATGCGGCTTTGGAACGCCGTTTCCAGCCGATCACGGTCGACCAGCCGTCGCCGGAAGAAGCGGTCCAAATCCTGCATGGCCTTCGCGACCGCTATGAAGCGCATCACCGGGTCAAAATCACGGACGAAGCCATCGAGCAAGCCGTGAAATTGTCGGACCGTTATATTACGGACCGTTTCCTCCCGGACAAAGCGATCGATTTGATCGACGAGGCGAGTTCCAAAGTAAGATTGAAATCGTACACGGTACCGCCGAATCTCAAACAGCTGGAGAACCGTCTGGAGGACATCCGCAAGGAGAAGGACTCCGCCGTGCAAAGCCAAGAGTTCGAGAAAGCGGCCGCGCTTCGCGATACGGAACAGAAGATCCGCGAGGAGCTCGACGTGACGAAGAACCAGTGGAAAGAAAAGCAGGGCCGCACGGATTCCGAGGTGACGCCGGAGGACATCGCGCAAGTCGTGGCGAGCTGGACCGGCATCCCGGTATCGAAGCTGGCCGAAGAAGAGACGCAGCGTCTGCTGAAGATGGAAGACATTCTGCATGACCGCGTCATCGGACAAAGCGAAGCGGTTAAAGCGGTAGCCCGTGCTATCCGCAGAGCCCGCGCCGGCTTGAAGGATCCGAAGCGCCCGATGGGCTCGTTCATCTTCCTCGGCCCGACCGGCGTCGGTAAAACCGAGCTGGCCCGCGCGCTCGCGGAAGCGATGTTCGGCGACGAGAACGCGGTCATCCGTATCGACATGTCGGAGTACATGGAGAAGCACTCCACGTCGCGGCTGGTCGGGGCGCCTCCGGGCTACGTGGGCTACGAAGAGGGCGGCCAGTTAACGGAGAAAGTCCGCCGCAAGCCGTATTCGGTCGTGCTGCTCGACGAAATCGAGAAAGCCCATCCGGAAGTGTTCAACATCCTGCTGCAAGTATTGGAAGACGGCCGCCTGACGGATTCGAAGGGCCGTGTCGTCGACTTCCGCAACACGCTGATCATCATGACGTCGAACGTCGGCGCGGATCAAATCAAGCGCAATTCCTCGCTCGGCTTCACGGCCGCCCAGGATGCGGGCCGCGATTTCAACGTCATGAAGGAGAAGGTGCTGGCGGAGCTGAAGAAAAGCTTCCGTCCGGAGTTCCTGAACCGGATCGACGAAACGATCGTTTTCCACTCGCTGGAGCAGGAGCATATCGCGCAAATCGTGACGCTTATGTCCGACGAGCTGCGCAAACGGCTGCGCGAACAAGAAGTCGACTTCACGCTCACGGATGCCGCGAAGGCGTTTCTGGCGAAAGAAGGCTTCGATCCGCAGTACGGTGCGCGTCCGCTGCGCAGGGCGATCCAAAAGCATATCGAGGACCGGTTGTCCGAGGACCTGCTGCTCGGCAAGATCGCCAAGGGCCATACGCTCATCATCGACGAGAAAGATGGCGGACTGACGGTCACGCATACCGACAGCGCGCCTGCGACGGAAGAACCGGCAACGAAATAAACATTTGGCGCATCCCCCTTGTTTCCCGCCGCCGCGGGAAACAAGGGGGATTTTTTAGCGTAATTTTAGGTTTAATCGCACCGTTAGAAATGGTAAACTTTTAATGTTACGTCTTTTGCATAAGGAGCCGCTCATGGCAAAACTTAAAACCAAGTTCGCATGCACCGAATGCGGCAACGAATCGCCCAAATGGATGGGCAAATGCCCCGGCTGCGGGCAGTGGAATACGATGGTGGAAGAGAAGGAAACGGTGGTCAAGACGCAAGGAATGGGCTCGCCGCTCATTCAGACGAAAGAAAAGCCGCGACCTATCATACATATAGAAAGTGGTCAAGAAAAGAGGATCGAGACCTCCAATCTGGAGCTCAACCGCGTTCTCGGAGGCGGCGTCGTACCGGGCTCGCTCATTCTCGTGGGCGGAGATCCGGGGATCGGAAAATCGACGCTGCTGCTGCAAACGTCGCACGCGCTGGCTTCCAAAAAGCTGACGGTGCTGTACATCTCCGGCGAGGAGTCCGTTCGCCAGACGCGGCTTCGTGCCGACCGCCTCGGCGCGCTGTCGGATACGCTGTACGTGCTCTGCGAAACGAACATGGAACAGATCAACGATGCGATCGAGTCGGTGAACCCCGATTTTCTCGTCATCGACTCTATTCAGACCGTGTACGATCCGCAGGTGCAGTCCGCGCCGGGCAGCGTCTCCCAGGTGAGGGAGTGCACCGCGCATTTCATGCGGGTGGCGAAGATTAAAGGCATCGCGACCGTGCTCGTTGGCCACGTTACGAAGGAAGGCGCCATCGCTGGACCGCGGATGCTCGAGCACATGGTGGATTGCGTGCTCTATTTCGAGGGGGAGCGGCATCATACATACCGGCTGCTCCGGGCGGTGAAGAACCGGTTCGGCTCCACCAACGAGATCGGCATCTTCGAAATGGTCGAGGACGGGCTGCGGGAGGTCAACAATCCGTCCGAGCTGTTCCTGTCCGAGCGGCCGATGGGCGTGTCGGGCTCGACCGTCGTGGCGAGCATGGAAGGGACGCGGCCGGTTCTCGTCGAAATGCAGGCGCTCGTGGCGACGACGAATTTCCCCTCGCCGCGACGAATGGCGACAGGCATTGACCACAACCGCATGACCTTGATCGTCGCGGTACTGGAGAAGCGGATGGGCATGTTCCTCCAGACGCAAGACGCGTATTTGAACGTTGCCGGCGGCATCCGGCTGGACGAACCGGCAGTGGACCTGGCCGCGGCGGTCAGCATTGCGTCGAGCTTCCGGGACGCGCCGACGAGGCCGTTCGACGTGTTTTTCGGCGAAATCGGGCTGACGGGCGAAGTGCGCGCGGTGTCGCGCGCGGAGCAGCGGGTGAAGGAAGCGCAGAAGCTCGGCTTCAAGCGCGTCATTATGCCGAAGAAAAGCTTGAAGGGGTGGACTCCGCCCAAAGGAATCGAAATCATCGGCGTCGAGACGGTCGCAGAAGCGCTGTCCGCGGCATTCGGATAAAGGGGGGAAACGATGTGAAAGAGACGAACCAAGCGGAAATGGTGAATCAGCTGCTGCAGATGGTCGCGCCCGGCATGCCGTTCCGCGAAGGACTCGACAACGTCCTGCGGGCGAAGACGGGGGCGCTCATCGTGGTCGGCTACAGTCCGGAGGTGATGGAAGTGGTCGACGGCGGATTTTCCATCAACTGCGACTTCTCCCCGAACTATCTGTACGAATTGGCCAAGATGGACGGCGCCATCATTCTGAGCGAGGATCGCAAGCGAATCTTGTACGCCAACACGCAGCTCATTCCGGACAGCTCGATTTCATCCAGCGAGACGGGGATTCGGCACCGGACGGCGGAGCGCGTAGCCAAGCAGACGGGCAAGCTGGTCGTGTCCATCTCGCAGCGGCGGAACGTCATTACGCTGTACCAGGGCCAGTTCCGGTACTCGTTGAAGGAAATGGGCGTCATCCTGACGAAAGCCAATCAGGCGATTCAGACGCTCGAGAAATATAAAGCGGTGCTCGGCCAATCCTTCACGAACCTGTCTGCGCTGGAGTTCGAGGAAATGGTCACCCTGCAGGAAGTGGCGCACGTCATCAAGCGGGTCGAAATGGTTATCCGCGTCAAAATGGAGATTAAGCGCTACGTGAACGAGCTCGGCACGGAAGGCCGGCTCATCAGCATGCAGATGGATGAGCTGGTCGGCGGCGTGGAGGAGGAAGCGTGGTTCCTGCTCAAGGATTACGCCAAGGACCCCAACGAAGACCGCGTGAAGGACATTCGCACGAATATCCGCAAGCTCTCGTCGGAAGAGCTCCTTGACCTGCCGCAAATTCTGAAAACCTTGGGCTACGGCGGCATCAACGCATCTGCCGAGGAAATGGTCGCGCCCCGCGGATACCGGCTGCTCAGCCGCATCCCGCGCCTGCCGGCGGGCATCATCAACAACCTGGTCGAGAAGTTCGGCACGCTGCCGCACGTGCTCATGGCCACGATCGAAGAATTGGACGCCGTGGACGGGATCGGAGAAGTACGGGCGCGGGCGATCAAGGAAGGTTTGAAGCGGATTCAAGAGCAGATGTTCATTGACAGACAAATTTAAATCCCATACAATGGGGGAATGCAACGAGAAGCTGGGTACAACTTACAATTCACGCCTTGCCGATGATGAAGCTTCGATTTCGAAGCTTTTTTCACAAGTTTGCCCTTCATTACTGCGACGGTCGGTTTTGGGGCATAGTAAAGATGAGGTGGAGCAAATGATCACGAAGTCGATACCGAGTCTTTTTACGGTGGCGAATTTGTTTTTGGGCATCATTGCCGTTATATTGGTTTTTCCGGATAACGCCAAGCCCGAGTTGGCCGCGATGATGGTCATCATCGCCATGCTGATGGACGGCGTCGACGGGCGGGTTGCGCGCGCGCTGAACGCGCAAAGTGAATTTGGCAAAGAATTGGATTCTCTCTCGGACGTCATCTCCTTCGGGGTGGCACCGGCTTTCATTATGTATAGCGTAGCCTTTCAAGAACTGAATCCGGCCCCGGCCTGGATCATCACGGCGCTGTTCCCGATTTGCGGGGCGCTCCGGCTGGCCCGGTTTAACGTCGTTTCCGGCATGCCGGGCTACTTCATTGGGCTGCCGATTCCGGCCGCCGGCGGCGTACTGGCCACCTTGGCCTTGTTCCACAAAGACATCGCCTTGTCCGTCCTGATGGCGAGCACGCTCGTGCTCTCGTTCCTGATGGTCAGCACGATCCGTTATCCGAACTTCAAGAAGCTGGGCATTCCGAAGCACGCGATCTGGGTCGTGCCTATCATCGTCGCAATCGCGGTCGGCTTGGGCATCCTGTTTCCGCACCACTTGTCCAAAATCATTTTCGTGCCGCTCGTGCTCTACGCGCTGTACGGCCTAAAAAAAAACGTTGATCGCCGTCTCCCGAATAAAAAACGGAAGCGCCGGCTCGAGAATCAGCTTCAAGAAGAATCGGCCGTCAACGGAGAACATAGCGCATAATCCGTGTGAACACAAGAAGACCGCCTGATTTCTCCTTCGGGAGAAGCCGGGCGGTCTTTGTCGTTTGCGGCCAGGACCGCGAACGGTCCGGCCGGCGGATGAGGCCGCGGTTTACGTGAGATTAAACAGGCCTAGCGTGCTGCACTTGTCGGACTCCCGTTCGATGACGTCGTCGAGCTTGATGTCGAGCAGATTGGCCATGGCCGACATATAGAAGAGGTTGCGGCCCAGTTCGTTCTGGATCGCTTCTTTGCAATGTTCGCAGAGCTCGCCGGAGATATGATGGTGCAGCTTTCTCTTGGCCTTCTCCAGGTTAAAGTCGTCTTCGTACGGCTGCTTGCGGGCGTTGAGCTCGATGCACCCGCACTCGGTAACGGCTTTGGCGACGGCGCGATTCACGGAAGCGCCGGATTGACCGTATTTGGACAGAACGTCCAGCAAGCTTCGATGACGCAGCAGCAGTTCGGATACTTGCTGCTGGAATTGCTCCAACGTTGGTGCGTTCATCGTATCCACCTCATTTCAGGAATGGGTTGCTTTGGTACCATTATAAGCCTCCCGGGGGATCATTTCAAAACGGATTTCCGCGTTTTGTCCCATCCGGAAGGCAAGTTAATAATTTCTAATGCATTCGCCGCCTCCGCGCGATTAACGTGACAGAAATTGGAACATAATTGGTAGTGGAGGTGGATTTATATGATGAAACGCATGATTCAAGGAATCGGGCTATGGTTTGGCGGCGTCATGGGGGCGCAGCTATTCGGCTCCGCAAACGGCGGTCTAAGCTGGGCGGCGCCCGCGAACGGCATTATGCAGCATTCGGGAAGCTATTACATGAGCGTAGGCATCGGCGCTGCCTGCGGCCTCGCGCTCGCGACGATAATGGCGGGACCGCTGACCAAATGGATCGAGCAAGGCGCGGACAAGGCGTCCGCCATGCCGACGGGCGAGCTGTTCTCGGGCGGCGCGGGGCTGCTCGGCGGCCTGGCGCTCGCGGCGCTGCTGTACCCGGCGCTGTCGGGGCTCGAGGGCACATGGCTGCTCATTCCGGTGACGCTGACGGCCTTCCTCGGCTATGCCGGGATGCGGATCGGCCTGAACAAGCGCGAAGAGCTGGCGCAGACCATCGCGGCGTTCGCGGAGCGTGCCGCGAAGCCGGCGCGAGCAGAAGAAGAGAGCACGTACGAGGAGCATAAGATTCTCGATACGAGCGTCATCATCGACGGCCGGATCGCGGATATTTGCAAGACAGGCTTTATCGAAGGCACGCTGGTCATTCCGGAGTTCGTGCTGGAGGAGCTGCAGCACATCGCCGATTCGTCGGACCTGCTCAAGCGCAACCGCGGACGCCGCGGGCTCGACATCTTGAATAAGATTCAGAAAGAGCTGGACGTCAAGGTTCTCATCTACGAGGGCGACATGGAAGACGGCGAAGTGGACAGCAAGCTCGTGAAGCTGGCCAAGGCGCTGCATGGCAAAGTCGTCACGAACGATTTCAACCTGAACAAGGTGTGCGAGCTGCAGGGCGTCTCCGTGCTGAACATCAACGATCTCGCCAATGCCGTGAAGCCGGTCGTGCTGCCCGGTGAGGAGATCGTCGTGCAGGTCATCAAGGATGGCAAGGAACACGGCCAAGGCGTCGCCTACCTGGACGACGGCACGATGATCGTCGTCGAGGGCGGCCGGGATTATATCGGTACGACGATGGAAGTACTGGTCACGAGCGTGCTGCAGACGTCCGCGGGCCGAATGATTTTCGCGAAGCCGAAGCTGTTGGAAAAAGCGCTGTAACGCGGTATGATAGTACACGGATGATGTCCGGGCGAGGCGCCTTGCTTGCGGTTCCCCGCGGACATCGAAGTTTACGGCGAGGCGGTAGAGGCATGGCGGAAGCAAAGGCAACATGGGGCGTCGTCGTCGTGGCGGCGGGCCGCGGCACCCGGATGGGGACAGCCGAGAGCAAGCAGTATTTGCTGCTGCGGGACAAGCCCATCCTGGTCCATACGCTGGAGACGTTCCAGGCGATGGACGAGATCGCGGAAATCGCGCTGGTCGTCGGCCGGCCGGATATCGAGCGCTGCGAAGCGCTCGTCGCCAAGCACGGCTTGCATAAAGTCGCTTCCATCTTGGAGGGCGGCGGCGAGCGCCAGCATTCCGTGGGGCGGGGGCTGGCGGCGCTGGGCGGCGAGGTCGATTGGGTGATGGTGCACGACGGCGTCCGGCCATTCGTCTCGCGGGAGGCCGTGCGCCGGTGCATGGCGAAGGCGTTGGCGACGGAGGCCGCGGTGCTGGCCGTACCCGTGAAAGATACGATCAAGCAAGTGAACGAAGACGGCGTCATTACCGCGACACCCGAACGGCGAAGCTTGTGGGCGATTCAAACGCCGCAGGCTTTTCGCCGTTCTTTGCTGGAACGGGGGCTGCGCAGGGCCGGGGAGGACGGGTTCGTCGGCACCGACGACGCGGCGGCGGTCGAGCGGCTCGGCGTACCGGTGGCGGTCGCCGAAGGGGATTACACGAACATCAAAATCACGACGCCGGACGATTTGCCGTACGCGGAATTTCTGCTGGCAAGCCGTGCGCGGGAGAGAGGGACGGACGAATGATTCGAGTGGGACAAGGGTTCGACGTGCATCAGTTGGTAGAGGGGCGCCCGTGCATCATCGGGGGCGTGACGATTCCGTACGAACGGGGGCTGCTCGGCCATTCCGACGCCGACGTGCTGCTGCACGCCATCAGCGATGCGGTGCTGGGGGCACTCGGACTTGGCGACATCGGCAAGCATTTTCCGGACACGGATCCGGCGTTCAAGGACGCGGACAGCCTGCAGCTGCTGCGGCACGTCTGGGGACTCGCGAAGGAGCGGGGCTACAAGCTCGGCAACGTCGACGCGACGATTATCGCGCAGAAGCCGAAGATGGCGCCGTACATCCCGCAAATGGCCGACGTCATCGCGGGCGCGCTCGAAGCGGAGGAGGGCGGACAGGTCAACGTCAAAGCGACGACGACGGAGCAGCTCGGATTCACGGGCCGGGGCGAAGGAATCGCCGCGCAGGCGGTTGTCTGCCTCGCGAAAGTTGTGCTATGATTCAGCAATACAAAGCGTTGACGGGAGGAATCGAGCGGTCATGAGCGATCAAATCAGGGTGCGCTATGCGCCGTCGCCGACGGGGCATCTGCATATCGGGAATGCCCGAACGGCCTTATTCAATTATTTATTCGCCCGCAATCTCGGCGGGAAATTCATTATCCGGATCGAAGACACCGACGTGAAGCGGAACATCGCGGGCGGCGAGGAGAGCCAGCTGACGTATTTGAAATGGCTCGGCATCACCTGGGACGAGAGCGTCGATATCGGCGGCGGCTACGGACCGTACCGCCAGACGGAGCGGCTCGATATCTACGAGCAGTACTGGCAGGACCTGATCGACCGCGGTCTCGCCTACAAATGCTACTGCACCGAAGAAGAGCTGGAGCAGGAGCGGGAAGAGCAGACGGCGCGCGGCGAGATGCCGCGTTATTCCGGCAAGCACCGCAATTTGACGCCGGAGCAGCAGGCGGCCTATGAGGCGGAAGGACGGGTCCCGAGCATTCGTTTCCGCGTGCCCGAAGGCAAGACCTATACGTTCAATGACATGGTCAAAGGCGAGATCAGCTTCGAGTCGGACGGCATCGGCGACTTCGTCATCGTGAAGAAGGACGGCATTCCGACCTACAATTTCGCCGTGGCGCTGGATGATCACCTGATGGCCATCAGTCACGTGCTGCGCGGGGAGGACCATATCTCCAACACGCCGCGCCAGCTAATGATCTACGAAGCGTTCGGCTGGGAGCCTCCGGCGTTCGCTCACATGACGCTGATCGTCAGCGAGAGCCGCAAGAAGCTGAGCAAACGCGACGAGTCGATCATTCAGTTTATCGAGCAGTACGACAAGCTCGGCTATTTGCCGGAGGCGCTGTTCAATTTCATCGCGCTGCTCGGGTGGTCGCCGGAAGGCGAGCAGGAGATTTTCACGCAGGACGAACTCATCGCGGCGTTCACGGCGAACCGGCTGAGCAAGAGCCCGGCGTTGTTCGACACGAACAAGCTGGCGTGGATGAATAACGAATACATGAAGAAGACGGAACTGTCCCGCGTCGTGGAGCTGTGCCTGCCCCACTTGGCAGCCGCTGGCCGCGTCACCGGCATGCTGACCGAGAGCCAGCGCGCGTGGGTGAACGATCTGGTCGCGCTGTATCAGGATAAGCTGCGCTCCGCTTCCGAGATCGTGCCGCTCACGGAGCTGTTCTTCCTGCCGGAGCCGGCGGACGAAGCGGACGCGGCGGCCGTGCTGGCCGAAGATCAGGTGCCGGCCGTGCTCGGCGCGTTCCTGGAGCAGGTCAAGGCGCTGGGCGAGTTCACGGTCGACGGCGTGAAGACCGCGATCAAAGCCGTGCAGACATCGACCGGCTTCAAGGGCAAGCAGCTGTTCATGCCCATCCGCGCGGCGCTGACGGGCCAAACCCATGGTCCCGACCTGAATGCGACCATCGTGCTGCTCGGCCAGACGAAGGTGGAGGCGCGGCTCGCGGCCCGTCTGGGCTGAAGCCGGCGCGGCCGAAGCGCCCGCAGGGCGCACGGCCACTTGTCAGTTGAGGGATGGTGGGCTATACTTGAAGTACTTATTCGCAGCTCGAACCCAACACCCTTTAGATGCATAAGGCAAGGAACAGGATCGTCTACTTCAATCGAAAATTCCAGAGATGGCGACCTTTCGCACGGAGCCGCGCACGCTAGGCGCTTCACGCGATCGGCTGGAAGTCGCCGATTTTCGGAAATAGACGTTGCGCCTGGGAGCCGCGTCTTCGAACTGCCGCCGGCAGGGTGGAAGACGACGCCGTCGTCCCCGTTACGGACGAACCGAGATCGCGCAGCCTGGTCGTACCTTGGCGGCGCGAAGCAGAGTGGAACCGCGTAGGAGTACGCCTCTGCAGCCCGTTTAGGGCTGCGGGGGCGTTTTTGTTTACCGTTACCGGCTAGGAGAGCTTGTCATCCAGGAGAGGTAGAGAGGGGGGCCTGACCATGCTGCGCTCGATGAAATCCGATATTCAGGCGGTGCTGGAGAACGATCCCGCCGCGAGGAACATATTCGAGGTCGTCTTCACGTATTCGGGGCTGCACGCCATCTGGGCGCATAGGATCGCGCACGCCTTTTTCAAACGCAAGTGGTTTACGATTGCGCGGATTATTTCCCAAACGAGCCGGTTCTTCACCGGCATCGAGATCCACCCCGGCGCGCGGATCGGCGAGCGGCTGTTCATCGACCACGGCATGGGCGTCGTCATCGGGGAGACGTGCGAAATCGGCGACAACGTCATCATCTATCAGGGCGTCACGCTCGGCGGAACGGGGAAAGAAAAAGGCAAGCGCCACCCGACGATCGGCAATAACGTGGTCATCGCGTCCGGCGCGAAGGTGCTAGGCTCTTTCAAGGTTGGGGACAATGTGAATATCGGCGCGAATTCCGTCGTGCTCCGGGAGGTGCCGGAGAGCAGCACGGTTGTCGGCATCCCGGGACGGATCGTCAAGCGCAACGGCGCCCGCGTAGGCGACCGGCTCGACCATGCCCAGCTGCCGGATCCCGTGATCGAGATGCTGCGCGCGATGCAGAAGGAAGTGGCGGAGCTGCGGTTGGAGCTGGAGCGCGAGCGGCGCGACAAGCAGGAACGGATCGAACGGTTGGAAGCGGAGCTGCGCGAACGGCCGGAAAAACATAAACATGCAGTAGCTGGAGGAGAAACGAGATCATGACGTTGCGGATATATAATACGATGACGCGCGAGAAGGAAGACTTCAAGACGCTGACCCCGGGTAAAGTGAATATGTACGTCTGCGGACCGACGGTCTACGATTACATCCATATCGGGAACGCGCGGCCGGCGATCTTTTTCGACGTCGTGCGCCGGTACCTGGAATCGATCGGCTACGACGTGCATTACGTCGTCAACTTCACCGACGTCGACGACAAGCTGATCCGCAAGGCGGAGCAGCTCGGCACGACGGTACCGGAGGTGGCCGAGCGGTTCATCGCCGCCTTCAAGGAAAACATCGAGGGCCTCGGCATCCGCAAGGCGTCGTTCAACCCGCGGGTTACCGAGAACATTCCGGAGATCATCACGTTCATCTCCGAGCTCGTCGCCGAAGGGCACGCGTACGAGAACGGCGGCGACGTGTTCTACCGTACGAGCACCTTCCCGGACTACGGCAAGCTGTCGCATCAGAATCTGGAGGAGCTGCAGCTCGGCATCCGGATCGGCGTCGACGAGCGCAAGGAGAACGGGCAGGATTTCGTCCTCTGGAAAGCGGCGAAGCCCGGCGAGATCAACTGGGAGAGCCCGTGGGGACCGGGGCGGCCGGGCTGGCATATCGAGTGCTCGGCGATGGCGCGCAAATATTTGGGCGACACGCTCGATATTCACGGCGGCGGCCATGATCTGCAGTTCCCGCACCACGAGTGCGAGATCGCGCAGTCGGAAGTGCTGACGGGCAAGCCGCTCGCCAACTACTGGATGCATAACGGCTTCATCAACATCAACAACGAGAAAATGTCCAAATCGCTCGGCAACGGCATTACGGTGCAGGAACTCCTCAGCCGGTTCAAGCCGGCGGTCATCCGGTACTTCATGCTCTCCGGCCATTACCGGAGCCCGCTGAATTTCAATGACGAGACGATGGAGCAGGCGCAGAACAGCATCGAGCGCATCGCCAACGCCGTCTCGAATCTGAAGCACCGGCTGCGGACGGCGGTGAGCCCGGCGGGCGAAGAGCTGACGGCGCTCAAGGCGCGCATCTCGGAGATCAAGGCGCAGTTCAATGCCAAGATGGACGACGATTTCAATACGCCGGACGCGATTACCGCGCTGTTCGACCTCGTCAGCGAAGCGAACCAGCTGCTGCAGCGGCCGGTCGTGTCGCCGGAGTCGGTGCGGCTGCTGCTCGATGCGTTCGATGCGTTCGACCGCGTGCTTGGCTTGCTCGGCGCCGACGAGGAGCTGCTGGACGCGGAGATCGACGCGCTGATCGTGGAGCGCACGGAGGCGCGCGCCGCGAAGAACTGGAAGCGGGCCGACGAGATCCGCGACCTGCTCGCGGCGCAGGGCATCGTCCTGGAAGACACGCCGCAGGGCATCCGCTGGAAGCGCAAATGACCGGCGGGCCATCGGAAGAGCTGCATCTCTGGTTCCATGAGCCGATGAAGCCGATCGACCTGATGAACCCGATCGTCCTTGCGTATATCGGCGATGCGGTCTACGAAGTGCTGGTGCGGCAGTATTTGATCTCGCTGCCCAACCATCGGCCGCATCATCTGCACCGGCAGGCGACGCAGTTCGTGTCGGCGAAGGCGCAGTTTCATATCTTGGAGAAATGGCGGCCGCATTTGACGGAAGCGGAGGCGGACATCGTGCGGCGGGGACGCAACGCGAAGTCCGGCACGATGCCGAAGAACGCGGATCCCGCTCACTATAAACAGGCGACGGCATTGGAATGCCTCGTCGGCTATCTCTATTACGGCAAGCAGGTCGGACGTCTGCGCGAGCTGATGGCGATCGCTTTCGGCGACGCGGCAGACGGCGGCACAACGAAGGAGAATCAAGATGCGCGAGCATGAAGAACAACCGCAGGAATGGATCGCGGGCAGGCATCCCGTCATGGAGGCGCTGCGCTCCGGGCGGGAAATCAATAAAATCTGGGTCACCGAGCAGGCGCAGAAGAGCGCCCAGCCGCTCATGCTGGAGGCGAAGAAGGCGGGGCTGATCGTCCAGATCGTCGACAAGCGCAAGCTGGACCAGCTGGTCGAGGGCGCGAACCATCAAGGAATCGTGGCCCAAGCGGCGGCCTATAGGTATTTCGAAGTGGAGGAGCTGATCGCGCGGGCGAAAGAGAGTGGCGAACTGCCGTTCTTCCTGCTGCTCGACGAGATCGAAGATCCGCATAACCTCGGTTCGATCCTGCGAACGGCGGAATGCACAGGCGTGCACGGCGTCGTCATTCCGAAGCGGCGGTCCGCGTCGCTGACGGCGACGGTCGCCAAGACGTCGGCCGGCGCGGTGGAGTACGTGCCGGTCGCGCGGGTCACGAACATGGCGCAGACGATCGACAAGCTGAAGGAAGCGGGCGTATGGGTCGCGGGCGCGGACGTCGGCGCGGAGCGGGACGTGTTCGCGTCGGGCATGAAATTCGACATGCCGCTCGCCGTCGTCATCGGCAACGAGGCCAAGGGCATTGGCCGGCTCATCCGCGAGAAATGCGATTTCCTGATCAAGCTCCCGATGCACGGGCAGTTGAACTCCCTGAACGCGTCCGTCGCGGCCGGCGTGCTGATGTACGAAGTTCTGCGGCAGCGGCTCGCTCTCGGCAAGTAACCGTGAAGCGGCGCGACGACGTCCTGCTCGTGGACGGCTATAACATGATCGGGGCATGGCCGGAGCTGGCCGCCCTGCGGGACAAGGAGCTGGAGGACGCGCGCGACCGGCTGCTCGAGATGCTGGCGGACTACCAAGGCTTTACGGGCATGACGGTTATCGTCGTGTTCGATGCGCATCAGGTGCCGGGCGTCGGTTCGACGTTCAAGCAACACCGGCTGACGGTCGTGTACACCAAGGAGAAGGAAACCGCGGACGCCTGCATCGAGCGGCTGGCCTCGAACCTGGCCATGCGAAGCCGCAACATCCACGTGGCGACGTCGGATCTGGTGGAGCAGCACGTCGCGTTCGGCAAAGGCGCACTGCGCATCTCCGCCCGCGAACTGCTGATCGAAATCAAGCAGAACCGCAAGGCGATCGAGCAGCGGGTCGTTGATCAGCGGAATAAGGTCCGAAACGAGCTTGACGGCAACTTGAGCATGGACGTGCGCATGAAACTCGAGAAGCTTCGCAGGGGAAAAAGCTAATGTTAACTATGTGTGAAATTCAGGTTATCATAAGTGACGCGAGAACCTGATTTTTAGGCGCGAAATCCCAATTTTGCTAGATAATTAGCAGGATCCGGACATGATCGTCATTGACGGTTCAAGGTTACGTAATGTATACTGAGTCTATGTTTCTGAACGGAGATTGCTGCTAGAATCGGTTTCGCCGGTTTTGGCGAACACGATTTGCGATTGCGCGCTGCGGGCCGGTTAATCATTGCGCTGCTGAAGTTACGGGGCTTTCATGCCTTTCGAGCCGGAGGGATTGTTCGTGAGCATCGACCTCAGAGAATGGAAAACGCTGGACTATGACTGCAAAACGGACGAAGACGTTGTCGATATGGTTCGCGACGGCGACGGCGAAGCACTGGAGTATTTGATTAATCGGTATAAGAACTTTGTCCGGGCCAAAGCGCGTTCCTATTTTCTCATCGGGGCCGATCGCGAAGACATCGTCCAAGAAGGCATGATCGGGTTGTATAAAGCGATCCGGGACTTCAAAGGCGACAAACTGGCATCGTTCAAAGCCTTTGCCGAACTGTGCATCACGCGGCAGATCATCACGGCCATCAAGACGGCCACGCGGCAGAAGCATATTCCGCTGAATTCGTACGTTTCGCTGGACAAGCCCATCTACGACGAAGATTCTGACCGCACGCTGCTCGACGTTATTTGCGGTACGCGGGTGTCGGACCCGGAAGAGCTGATCATTAACCAAGAAGAGTTCGTCGGCCTGGAAGACAAGATGTCCGAGATCCTGAGCGATCTCGAACGCAAGGTGCTGATGCTCTATTTGGACGGGAAGTCGTATCAGGAAATCGCCGTCGACTTGGATCGCCACGTGAAGTCCATCGACAACGCGCTTCAGCGCGTGAAGCGAAAGCTCGAGCGGTATCTGGAAGTCCGGAATATCGGGATTTAACGCGTCAGCCAAGAGCCGATCAAGGCTCTTTTTTTATTTAGCGGGAAGGTTTTTGGGGTTTGAAACCATCATCCGGCGTCGATACTGGATAAGACGAAGAAGGAAAATTTTTCGTTTCTTTGCGCTGCTGCCTCATGCCGAAATGGACGTTTACTCAGCCGATAGAGGGGGCCGCGGAATGCGAGCCGCACGGAATCCGACAGTTTGCGAGGTTTGCCTCGCGCGCTGACGATTGTCTTGTGGGACGGAATCTGCCATCGCTGCCAGTACAAGGCACGGCTGTTTCGCCTTGACACTCCCTAGTGCTTGTGATAAAGTGTTTTGGTAGCCCTAAATAGGTCTTTTTTTATTATGGGTCAATCAGGCTAGTTTCACATACACAGCGCGTAAAACCTTTATCTATGTTTAGTTTGGGAGGTGTCGACAATGCGGGTAATTATTACGTTGGCTTGCACGAATTGCAAACAAAGAAACTATGCTTCCAGCAAGAACAAACGGAATCACCCTGACCGTATCGAGATGAAGAAGTTTTGCAAGTATTGTAACGAGCATACTCCTCATCGCGAAACCCGATAGGTCACTTTGGAGGTGTGAACGTGGCATTTTTAGCTAAGCTGAAGCAGAGCTTCGGATCGACGTTTTCCTTCTTCACCGACAGCTTCGCTGAATTGAAGAAAGTCCGTTGGCCAAGCCGCAAAGAATTGACAAGCTATTCCCTCGTCGTGTTTTTCACGATTATAGCAATGACAATTTACTTCTGGGTGCTTGACATCGGGATTTCCGCATTGGTCGAACTGATTGTTTAAGAAGGGGCCAAGGGTGGCTTGTTATGGAAATGATGGAAAAAAGATGGTACGTTGTACACACCTACTCGGGTTATGAGAACAAAGTGAAAGCGAACCTCGAGAAGCGCGTTGAATCGATGGGCATGGAGGACAAGATCTTCCGCGTGCTCGTTCCGATGGAGGAAGAAGTGGTAGACAAGGACGGTAAGAAAAAGACCGTCATGCGTAAAGTTTACCCTGGCTATGTCCTCGTCGAAATGATTCAGACCGATGATTCTTGGTATGTCGTTCGCAACACTCCAGGCGTAACCGGATTCGTCGGTTCAACGGGCTCAGGTTCAAAACCAACTCCGCTTTTGCCTGATGAAGTGGATCAAATTTTGAAACATATGGGCATGGAAGAGCCGAAACCGAAAATCGAATTCGATTTGAAGGAAACGGTGCGTGTCAAAGTCGGGCCATTCGCCAATTTTGTCGGTACGGTGGAAGAAATTCTCCTCGACAAGAGCAAGCTGAAGGTTCATGTCAACATGTTCGGCAGGGAAACGCCGGTTGAGCTGGATTACGGCCAAGTGGAAAAGGTATAATAAACCTGGTTTCCGATGCTTAAGCATGTGATTACTACGGCAAGGAGGTGTTCACAATGGCAAAAAAGGTCATCAAGTTGGTTAAACTGCAAGTTCCAGCAGGCAAAGCGAATCCGGCTCCGCCGATCGGTCCGGCCCTGGGTCAAGCAGGCGTTAACATCATGGCGTTCTGTAAGGAGTTCAACGCTCGTACGGCCGATCAAGCGGGTCTCATCATTCCGGTTGTCATCACGGTATTCGAGGACCGTTCGTTCACGTTCGAAACGAAAACGCCGCCGGCAGCAGTTCTTCTTCGCGTCGCCGCTAAAATCGCTAAAGGTTCCGGCGAACCGAACAAGAAGAAAGTCGCTACGGTTAAGCGTTCCGTCGTTCGCGAAATCGCAGAACAAAAGATGCCTGACCTCAACGCGGCTTCGGTCGAAGCAGCTATGCGCATGGTTGAAGGTACGGCACGCAGCATGGGCGTCGTCGTCGAAGACTGATTGTCGATACGCGCGCATGTTTTAGACACGCTAGACTGCGTTGTCTGTCCGGCGGAACGTCTCGTTCAGCCGGGTGGGAGGGACTCCGGAGTGCCGGGGGATTTCCGTTATTACCACACAAGGAGGAGATTTACACATGGCTAAACACGGTAAGAAGTATCAAGAAGCCCTCAAAGTGATCGACGCCGAAGCTACGTACGAGTCGCTCGAAGCGATCGAGCTCGTGAAGAAAGCCGCTACTGCAAAGTTTGACGAAACCGTCGAAGTTGCTGTGCGTCTGGGCGTTGACCCTAAGAAGCAAGACCAAGCCGTCCGCGGCGTCGTGGTACTCCCGCATGGTACGGGTAAAACGAAACGCGTTCTCGTTTTCGCGAAAGGCGACAAAGCCAAAGAAGCGGAAGCAGCAGGCGCGGATTATGTCGGCGACGCTGACGTAATCGCGAAAATCCAACAAGGCTGGTTCGAGTTCGACGTTTGCGTCGCGACTCCGGACATGATGGCTGAAGTTGGTAAACTCGGTCGTATCCTCGGCGGTAAAGGCCTCATGCCTAACCCTAAAGCGGGTACCGTAACGTTCGACGTTACGAAAGCCGTCCAAGAAATCAAGGCCGGTAAGATTGAATACCGTCTTGATCGCGCAGGTCAAATCCATGCGCCGATCGGCAAAGTTTCGTTCGACTCCGAGAAGCTGAACGAAAACCTGAAGACGCTGATCGACGCGCTGAACCGTGCTAAGCCGGCTGCAGCAAAAGGGGTTTACCTGAAAGGCGTTTCCGTTTCTTCGACGATGGGACCTGGCGCTCGTCTGAACGCCGCTTCGTTCCGCTAAGCGATTTACGGAAATTTTAGAATCGAATATGCATACCGAAGACAGTAGGTGCCTTTCGGCTTAATTTCCTACCGAGGTGTTATGATAAACGTGTTTGTACGCCCACCCATCGGGTGTGCGGGTAACGGACCATCATGGCCTTCGCACTGTCTGCGGGGGCCTTTCTCATGCATCGCGGGGGAAGGAATCCGCTGCTACATCGGGATGTCGACAACATAACGGGAGGTGTACATTTTGGCAAACGCAAAAATCATTCAAGGTAAAGAGCAGGCCGTCGCGGAAATCACGGCGAAGCTTCGCGAGAGCTCCAGCACGGTCGTAGCCGATTACCGCGGTCTTAACGTTGCGCAAGTAACGGAACTGCGTAAACAACTGCGCGAGGCTAACGTCGAGTTCCAAGTTCTGAAAAACTCGCTCGTCCGCCGTGCGACCGCAAATGCGGAACTGACTGATCTGGATGCCGTTCTGGCCGGCCCTACGGCTGTCGCGTTCAGCAAAGACGACGCAGTTGCGCCAGCCAAAATCCTGGCTGACTTCGCTAAGAAGAACGACGCTCTGAAACTGAAAGGCGGCGTCGTGGACGGTCAAGTATTCAGCGCGGACCAAATCAAAGCGTTGGCGGATCTGCCGTCGCGCGAAGGTTTGCTCTCCATGCTCCTCAGCGTGCTCCAAGCGCCTATGCGCAACTTCGCCCTTGCGGTTAAAGCTGTCGCGGAGAAACAAGAAGCTTAATTACGGCTCCGGTCCGCCGGAGAGTCGGAATACCCAAATTAAAACAAATTATTGGAGGTTTATCTCATGAGCAAAGAGCAAATCTTGGAAGCCATTAAAGGCATGAACGTTCTTGAACTGAACGACCTGGTTAAAGCAATCGAAGAAGAATTCGGCGTAACGGCTGCGGCTCCTGTAGCATTCGCAGGCGGCGCGGCAGCTGCCGTTGTCGAAGAGCAATCCGAATTCGACGTCATCCTGAACAACGCTGGCGCTTCCAAAATCAACGTTATCAAAGTCGTTCGCGAAATCACGGGTCTCGGCCTGAAAGAAGCGAAAGACCTTGTTGACGGCGCTCCTAAACCGATCAAAGAAAAAGTATCCAAAGAAGATGCCGACGCTATCAAAGAAAAACTCGAAGCAGCTGGCGCTTCCGTAGAAGTGAAGTAATCACCGGCTTATCAGCGGCAGACCCCTTGAAGCAATCGCTTCAAGGGGTTTCCTTATGATAACGATCAAGCTAGCGGAACCAGGAGGAGTAGCATGCCGGATCATTACTATACGCAGTCGCCAAGCACCAAGCATGACCGTCAGCAGTTCGAAACCGTCCTGCGCGGCCATACGCTTCGTTTCGTAACGGATGCCGGCGTCTTTTCGAAGACGGGCGTCGATTTCGGCAGCCGCGTACTGATCGATGCGCTGGAGGTCGGCGACCGGGATCGGATACTGGATGTCGGATGCGGCTACGGACCTATGGGCATTGCCGCGGCCAAGCTGGCGCCGGCAGGCCACGTGACGATGATCGACATCAACGAGCGCGCGGTTGCGCTTGCGAATGAAAATATTAAGCTGAACGTCATTTCGAATGCGGCCGCCATGCAAAGCGATTTGTTCGAGCGCGTGCGGGAGCGGACGTTCGATACGATCCTTACCAATCCGCCGATTCGGGCGGGCAAAGAGGTCGTGCATCGGATTTTCGAAGAAGGTGCCGAATTGCTGAATCCGGGAGGCTCCATGTGGGTCGTCATTCAGAAGAAGCAGGGGGCGCCGTCCGCGGAAGCGAAGCTTGAAGCCGTATTCGGGAACGTGGAAGAGGTTACGAAAGAAAAAGGGTACCGCATCTATCGAGCGTGCAAAGAACAATAGGCACCTAGAATCATTTGTTGACTCGCTAGTGCTAATGTGGTATCATTATAAAATGTCAGCATTAAAATGGGCTCAATCTCTTTAGCGAACTAAAATGTCAAGCGCTATTTTAAACGTATAAAAGTAGCGAATTTGACGTATAATGTTTACATTTTGGGTCAAAATTACTTGATATGAGACTTTTACGGGTTGTGGCCGCGTAGAAGGCTGACTGTCAGAAACATGCTCTTTTTTCGAATTTTCGATAAGGGCTTTTCTTTATTGAATCAGAATTTGCCTGCTGCACGTTCTGGTTACAGCAATGTTTGTGTATACACGGTCATTGTTCACTTTCTGTGAAGCAGACATGAGGGGTGAGGTTAAGTTGGCAGGACAACTTGTTCAGTATGGGCGTCGCACGCGCAGAAGCTATGCCCGCATCCGCGAGGTGCTCGAAGTTCCGAACCTGATTGAAATCCAACAAAAATCGTACGAGAAGTTTTTGGAGAAGGACTTGCTTGAGCTTTTCCAGGACATCTCGCCGATTCAGGATTTTACGGGCAATTTGATGCTGGAGTTCATCGACTACTCGCTTGGCGAGCCGAAGTATTCCGTGGACGAGTCGAAAGAACGCGACGTAACGTACGCAGCTCCGCTGCGCGTGAAGGTTCGGCTCATTAACAAGGAAACCGGCGAAGTTAAAGAGCAAGAAGTGTTCATGGGCGACTTCCCGCTGATGACCGAAACGGGCACGTTCATCATCAACGGAGCGGAACGCGTTATCGTCAGCCAATTGGTACGTTCACCTAGCGTTTACTTTAGCACGAAAGTGGACAAAAACGGCAAGAAAAATTACACGGCGACGGTGATTCCGAACCGCGGGGCCTGGCTGGAGCTGGAAACCGACGCGAAGGACATCATTTACGTCCGGATTGACCGCACGCGTAAAATTCCGGTCACGGTATTGCTGCGCGCGCTCGGCTTCGGGACGGACGCCGAAATTTTGGATCTGCTGGGGCATGACGAGTATATCCGGAACACGCTGGATAAAGACAATACCGATTCCACCGAAAAAGCGCTTATCGAAATTTACGAAAGACTTCGTCCGGGCGAGCCGCCGACCTTGGATAACGCGAAGAGCCTTCTGGTCGCGCGTTTCTTCGATCCGAAGCGCTACGATCTGGCGAACGTCGGCCGCTATAAAATCAACAAGAAGCTGCACATCAAGAACCGTCTGTTCAACCAACGTTTGGCCGAGACGCTCTTCGATCCGACCACGGGCGAGATCTTGGCCGAAGCCGGCCAGATGATCGACCGCCGTCTGCTGGATGAGCTGATTCCGTACCTGGAGAACAACGTCGGCTTCAAGACGTACCATGTCGCGAACGGGGTTCTGGATGCGGATAGTATACCTCTGCAAACCGTCAGCGTATTCTCCCCGCTGGACGAGAGCAAGGTCATCAAGGTCATCGCGAACGGCATGATCGACAAGGCGGTCAAACACATTACGCCGGCGGACATCATCGCTTCCATCAATTACTTCATCGATCTGCTTCATGGCGTGGGCAGCACGGACGACATCGACCACTTGGGCAACCGTCGTCTGCGTTCGGTCGGCGAGCTGCTGCAGAACCAGTTCCGCATCGGACTATCCCGGATGGAACGCGTCGTGCGCGAGCGGATGTCCATTCAGGACGCCAACGCGATCACGCCGCAGGCGCTCATCAACATTCGTCCGGTCATCGCGTCGATCAAGGAGTTCTTCGGATCTTCCCAATTGTCGCAGTTCATGGATCAGACGAATCCGCTTGCCGAGTTGACGCACAAGCGCCGTCTGTCCGCGCTCGGACCGGGCGGTTTGACGCGGGAACGCGCGGGCTTCGAGGTCCGCGACGTGCACAACTCCCACTACGGCCGCATGTGTCCGATCGAAACGCCGGAGGGTCCGAACATCGGGTTGATCAACTCCTTGTCGACCTTTGCCCGGATCAACGAGTACGGCTTCATCGAAGCGCCTTACCGTTGGGTCGATCCGAAGACGGGCGTCGTCACGGAGCAAATCGCGTACCTGACGGCCGACGAGGAAGACAACTACGTTATCGCGCAAGCGAACGCGGAGCTGAACGAAGAGGGTAAGTTCAAAGAGGACGCCGTCATCGTGCGGTACAATAAGCAAGCCGACAACATTTTGACGATGCCGACCGAGCGCGTCGACTACATGGACGTTTCTCCGAAACAGGTCGTGTCCGTCGCGACGGCGCTGATTCCGTTCCTCGAGAACGACGACTCCAACCGCGCGCTCATGGGATCCAACATGCAGCGGCAAGCCGTGCCGCTTCTCATTCCGAAGTCGCCGCTGGTCGGCACGGGCATGGAGCATAAGTCGGCGAAGGATTCCGGCGTGTGCATCGTCTCCAAATACGACGGCGTCATCGAGCGCGTGTCCGCCAACGAGATTTGGCTGCGCCGCGTCGAAACGGTCGACGGTAAGCCGGTTACCGGCGACTTGGTGAAGCATAAACTGCACAAGTTCATGCGTTCCAACCAAGGCACGTGCATTAACCAACGTCCGATTTGCAAAAAGGGCGATATCGTGAGAAAAGGCGACATTCTCGCGGACGGTCCTTCCACGGAAATGGGTGAACTCGCGCTTGGACGCAACGTCGTCGTCGCGTTCATGACCTGGGAAGGCTACAACTACGAGGATGCAATTCTGTTGAGCGAGAAGCTCGTGAAAGAGGATGTCTATACTTCGATTCACATCGAGGAATACGAATCCGAAGCGCGGGATACGAAGCTCGGACCGGAAGAAATCACGCGCGACATTCCGAACGTGGGCGAAGAAGCGCTCCGCAACCTGGATGAGCGCGGCATTATTCGCGTCGGCGCCGAGATCAGCGCTGGGGATATCCTCGTCGGCAAAGTAACGCCTAAAGGGGTTACGGAACTGACGGCGGAAGAACGCCTGCTGCACGCGATCTTCGGTGAGAAGGCGCGCGAAGTGCGCGACACGAGCCTGCGCGTTCCGCACGGTACCGACGGGATCGTCGTGGACGTGAAAGTGTTCACCCGCGAGAACGGCGACGAACTGCCGCCGGGCGTCAATCAGCTGGTTCGCGCCTACATCGCGCAAAAGCGGAAGATTTCCGAAGGCGATAAAATGGCAGGACGCCACGGCAACAAAGGGGTTATCGCCCGCATCCTGCCGGAAGAAGACATGCCGTTCCTGCCGGACGGCACGCCGGTCGAGGTTGTTCTGAACCCGCTGGGCGTACCTTCCCGGATGAACATCGGCCAGGTGCTCGAAGTCCACTTGGGTATGGCGTGTAAACATCTCGGCATCCACGCCGCGACGCCGGTCTTCGACGGCGCGCGCGAGAACGACGTATTCGATACCATGGAAGAGTCGGGCATGCAGCGCAACGGCAAGACGATTCTGTACGACGGCCGCTCCGGTGAGCCGTTCGAGCGGGAAGTCACTGTCGGCGTCATGTACATGATTAAGCTGGCACACATGGTCGACGATAAAATTCATGCCCGTTCCACGGGTCCGTACTCGCTTGTTACGCAGCAGCCGTTGGGCGGTAAAGCCCAATTCGGCGGCCAACGTTTCGGGGAGATGGAAGTTTGGGCCCTCGAGGCTTACGGCGCAGCCTATACGCTGCAAGAGATTTTAACCGTGAAATCCGACGACGTCGTCGGCCGCGTCAAAACGTACGAGTCCATCGTGAAGGGCGAGAACGTGCCGGAGCCGGGCGTACCGGAGTCGTTCAAGGTCTTGATCAAAGAGCTTCAGAGCTTGGGCATGGACGTTAAGATCCTGACCGAGAACGAAGAAGAGATCGAGATGAAAGAGATCGACGACGACGAAGACGGCACGACGGATAAGCTCAACCTGAACTTGGAAGGCGCAGAGGTCGGCGTGGAGTAACAGCTTCCACTGCCTTGGAATAGAGAATGCCGATTCGTCCTCTGGGCGTATCAAGCCGGGGAGTGCCATCGCGGGCGCGAACCGGCCGTACGGCATTCGACGCAGCAAGAATTAAGTGAACCATGACGAAGGAGGGTTGCTCCTTGTTGGACGTGAACAACTTCGAGTATATGAAGATCGGATTGGCTTCGCCGGATAAAATCCGTTCGTGGTCCCGCGGAGAAGTAAAGAAACCGGAAACGATCAACTACCGGACGCTGAAACCGGAGAAGGAAGGCCTGTTTTGCGAAAAGATTTTCGGGCCGACCAAAGACTGGGAGTGTCATTGCGGCAAATACAAACGCGTCCGTTATAAAGGCGTCGTTTGCGACCGCTGCGGCGTCGAAGTCACGCGGGCGAAAGTGCGCCGCGAACGGATGGGCCACATCGAGCTGGCGGCTCCCGTATCGCATATTTGGTACTTTAAAGGCATCCCGAGCCGCATGGGTCTGGCGCTCGACATGTCGCCCCGCTCGCTGGAAGAGATCATTTATTTCGCATCCTATGTCGTAACCGATCCAGGGGATACGCCGCTCGAGAAGAAACAGCTGCTGTCCGAGAAAGAATACCGCAGCTACCGCGAGAAGTACGGCTACGGCTTCCAAGCGGGCATGGGCGCGGAAGCGGTCAAGAAGCTGCTGCAGGACATCGACGTGGAACGCGAGCTCGAGACGCTGAAGGAAGACCTTCGCACGGCGCAAGGCCAACGCCGCAACCGCGCGATCAAGCGTCTTGAAGTCATCGAAGCGTTCCGCAACTCCGGCAACATGCCGGAATGGATGATTCTCGACGTGCTGCCGGTCATTCCGCCGGAGCTTCGCCCGATGGTGCAGCTGGACGGCGGACGTTTCGCGACGTCCGACCTGAACGACCTGTACCGCCGCGTGATCAACCGGAATAACCGTCTGAAACGTCTGCTTGATCTCGGCGCGCCGGACATCATCGTGCAGAACGAGAAACGGATGCTGCAGGAAGCGGTCGACGCGCTGATCGATAACGGCCGCCGCGGCCGTCCGGTAACAGGCCCGGGCAACCGTCCGCTGAAATCGCTCAGCCACATGCTGAAGGGCAAGCAAGGCCGGTTCCGTCAAAACTTGCTCGGCAAACGGGTCGACTACTCCGGCCGTTCCGTTATCGTCGTCGGACCAAGCCTGAAAATGTTCCAATGCGGCCTGCCGAAAGAAATGGCGCTGGAACTGTTCAAGCCGTTCGTCATGAAAGAGCTGGTCAACAAGAACCTGGCTCACAATATAAAGAGCGCGAAGCGCAAAGTTGAACGTGTCAGCCCGGAAGTCTGGGACGTGCTCGAGGAAGTCATCAAGGAGCACCCGGTTCTGCTGAACCGTGCCCCGACGCTTCACCGTCTCGGCATCCAGGCGTTCGAGCCGATTCTGGTTGAAGGCCGCGCGATCAAGCTTCATCCGCTCGTGTGTACCGCGTACAACGCGGACTTCGACGGCGACCAAATGGCCGTTCACGTACCGCTTTCCGCCGAGGCGCAAGCCGAAGCGCGCCTGCTTATGCTGGCGTCGGGCAACATTTTGAACCCGAAAGACGGTAAACCGGTTGTTACGCCTTCGCAGGATATGGTCCTCGGCAGCTTCTACCTGACGATGGACAACAAAGACGGCAAGGGCAGCGGATCGGTGTTCGCGACGGTCAACGAAGCGATCTCGGCTTACCAGCGCGGCATCGTGTCGCTGCATGCGCGGATCTTTATCCCCGTTAAGGTTCTGAAGAAGACATCCTTTACGGATGCGCAGCAAAAAGCGCTGATATGCACGACGGTTGGCAAGGTTATCTTCAACGAAATTTTCCCGAGCGACTTCCCATTCATCAACGAACCGACGAAGGTGAATCTGCTGCAGGGCACGCCTGAGAAGTATTTCGTTCATGAGAAGGGCGCGGACCTGGTTGCTTTCCTGGAAGGGATCGGCCAAATCGGCGGCGTCGGCAAAGAGTACCTCGGCTTGATTATTGCGGAATGCTTCCGTCAATATCATACGACCCGTACTTCTGTCATGCTTGACCATATTAAACAATTGGGCTTCACATATTCCACGCGCGCAGGCATCACGGTTGCCGTTGCGGACGTTATCGTTCCGGAGGAAAAGCAGGATATTCTGCGTGAGTCCGAAGATAAAGTTAAGGTCGTTACGAATCAATACCGCCGCGGTTTGATCACGAACGAAGAACGGTATGACCGCGTTATCGAGATCTGGAGCAAAACGAAGGATCAAATCACGGATATTCTCATGAAGTCGATGGACCGCTACAACTCCATCATGCTCATGGTCGATTCCAAGGCGCGGGGCAACAAATCGCAAATCACGCAGCTCGGCGGCATGCGCGGTCTGATGGCGAACCCATCCGGCCGGATCATCGAGTTGCCGATCAAATCGAATTTCCGTGAAGGCCTGACGGTCCTCGAGTACTTTATCTCGACGCACGGCGCCCGTAAAGGTCTCGCCGATACGGCCCTCCGTACGGCCGACTCGGGTTACTTGACCCGTCGTCTGGTCGACGTCGCACAGGACGTCATCGTTCGCGAGGACGATTGCGGCACGGACAAAGGCTTCATGGTCAGCAAAATCCAAGACGGCAAAGAGGTCATCGAGGATCTGTACGACCGTATCGAAGGCCGTTACTCGTTCGAGACGGTTCGTCACCCGCAAACGGGGGAAGTTATCGTTCAGCGCAACGAGCTGATCGATTCGAACAAGGCGGAAGCGATCGTCGCCGCAGGTGTCGAAAGACTGCAAATCCGCTCCGTGCTGAGCTGCCGCGCGCGTCATGGCGTATGTAAGATCTGCTATGGCCGTAACCTCGCGACGGGCAAATTCGTCGAGATCGGCGAAGCGGTCGGCATTATCGCCGCGCAATCAATCGGCGAGCCGGGCACGCAGCTCACCATGCGTACGTTCCATACCGGCGGCGTTGCCGGCGACGATATCACGCAAGGTTTGCCGCGTATCCAAGAATTGTTCGAAGCGCGGAATCCGAAAGGCCAAGCGATTATTTCCGAAATCGACGGGGTCATCAAAGACATCCGCGAGACGAAGGATCGCCGCGAAATCGAAGTACAGGGCGAGGCTGAGTCCAAGGTGTATTCGGTGAGCTTCGGCTCCCGCATCCGCGTGGTCAAAGGCAAGCAGATTGAAGCCGGCGACGAGCTGACGGACGGTTCCATCGACCCGAAAGATATGCTCCGGATCAAAGGCATCCGCGGCGTGCAGAACTATATCCTGCAGGAAGTTCAGCGCGTTTACCGGAACCAAGGGGTAGAGATCAACGACAAGCACATCGAAGTCATGGTCAAACAAATGCTGCGTAAGATTCGGATCGTCGAAGCCGGCGACACGACGCTGCTCCCGGGCGCGTTCGTCGATATTCACGAATACGAAGCGGCCAACCGCGAAGCGATCCTGTCCGGCCAAGAGCCGGCCGTCGCCAAACCGGTTCTGCTCGGGATTACGAAAGCATCGCTGGAGACCGATTCCTTCTTATCTGCCGCTTCGTTCCAAGAGACGACTCGCGTCTTGACCGATGCCGCGATCAAAGGGAAAGTCGACCAATTGCTCGGCCTGAAAGAGAATGTCATTATCGGCAAACTGATTCCGGCGGGTACGGGCATGCAGCGCTACAGAAGCGTGCAAGTAGCCGGCATGGACGACGAGCAGCTCGAAGAGCAGCTTGAGGCTGAGACGGTGTCCGTCGAATCTTAAACCCAGGCAATTGCGCTTAAATGTACGGAGAAGAGCGAGAAGGGGCGGTCTCGAGTAGACTGTCTCCCTGATCGCTCTTCGCTCCGTTATGGGCGCGCCTCGTTTACTTTATTTTCATTCGATTCTGAGGCTTGGAAGCTTGACATAGCCTTAGGCGTAATGCTAATATGTCGTAGTGTGCCTAATCGCACGACCTCTGCACTTGTCATTTGATTGACTTGGAAGGACGGTTATTATGCGATTCGTAATAGGTAGTAAGCAAACGATGAAGATGGTAGAGCAACGCAAAGCCAATCTCGTCTACGTTGCGCAAGATGCAGATCCGCGGCTGAAGAACAATATTGTTCGGCTTTGCGAGACGGCGGGCGTACCGATTACCTGGTCGGAATCGATGAAGAGCCTCGGGGAGACCTGCGGTATCGAAGTCGGAGCGGCCATGGCGGCGGTAATCCCCGAAATCGAATAAGAACATGATGTTTTTACCGACCCGCAAGGGAAAGTAAAAACTTTCGTTTGTTCCTTTATGAACCGCCTGGATCTGTGGGCTTAATAAAGCCGATATGTCTTGAGAGCATTACTAAGTGAGGAAGGGGGAAGCAACATGCCAACAATTAACCAGCTGGTACGTAAAGGCCGTGAAGCGAAAGTCGTTAAATCGAAATCGCCGGCTTTGCAAAGAGGTTTCAATGCACTGAAACGTGAAGAAACGAACCAAAGCTCGCCTCAAAAACGCGGGGTTTGCACACGTGTAGGTACGATGACTCCGAAAAAACCGAACTCCGCCCTGCGGAAATATGCGCGTGTACGTTTGACGAACCGCGTAGAGGTAACGGCTTACATCGGCGGCATTGGCCACAACCTGCAAGAGCACAGCGTCGTATTGGTTCGCGGCGGCCGGGTTAAAGACCTTCCGGGCGTACGTTACCACATCGTTCGCGGTGCGCTTGATACTGCAGGCGTGAACAACCGTAAACAAGCTCGTTCCAAGTACGGTACGAAGCGTCCTAAAGTTAAAAAGTAATGAAGGTGTAACCGGCGACGGTTAACTTCATCCCAAATTGTCAAACTAGAAGAAAGGGGGACTTCCAATGCCACGCAAAGGTCCAGTAACAAAGCGCGATGTATTGCCGGATCCGGTGTACAACAGCAAGCTCGTTACTCGCTTGATCAACCGCATCATGATCGACGGCAAACGCGGCGTTGCTCAAACGATTCTGTATGATGCGTTCACGCTCATCAACGAACGTACGGGCAAAGAGCCGATGGAAGTTTTTGAAGCAGCTATTAAGAACATCATGCCGGTACTCGAAGTTAAAGCGCGCCGTGTAGGCGGCTCGAACTATCAAGTGCCGATCGAAGTCAAACCGGAGCGCCGCACGTCGCTTGGTCTCCGTTGGCTCGTGAACTACTCGCGCAACCGCGGCGAGAAAACGATGGAAGAGCGCTTGGCGGCTGAGATTATCGATGCTTCCAACAACACTGGCTCGTCCGTTAAAAAACGCGAAGATACGCACAAAATGGCTGAAGCGAACAAAGCATTCGCTCACTATCGTTGGTAGTATCCGCATAATCGAAGGGAGATCGAATTATGGCAAGAGAGTTCTCCTTGAAAAATACGCGTAATATCGGGATTATGGCGCATATTGACGCTGGTAAGACGACCACGACGGAACGGATCCTGTTCTATACGGGCCGTACCCACAAAATCGGCGAGGTGCACGAAGGTGCAGCGACGATGGACTGGATGGAGCAGGAACAAGAGCGCGGGATCACGATCACGTCCGCCGCTACGACCGCTCAATGGAATGGTCACCGCATCAATATTATCGACACCCCGGGGCACGTTGACTTCACCGTAGAAGTCGAACGCTCCCTGCGCGTATTGGACGGGGCCGTTGGTGTTTTCAGTGCGAAAGAGGGCGTTGAGCCGCAATCCGAAACCGTTTGGCGTCAAGCCGACCGTTACGGCGTTCCGCGGATCGCCTATGTCAACAAAATGGACATTATCGGCGCAGACTTCCTTAACGTAGTTAGCGATATGCGCTCGCGTCTTCAAGCCAACGCGGTAGCGATTCAACTCCCGATCGGCGCGGAGAACGAATTCGTAGGCGTAATTGACCTGGTTGAACGGGTTGCTTACAAATACAAAGACGACCTCGGCAAAGAGCCGGAGAAGATTGAAATTCCGGCCGAGTACGCGGACAAAGTGGAAGAGCTTCGCATGGAGCTTGTCGAGAAAGTCGCCGAGCTTGACGAAGAGCTCACGATGAAGTACCTCGAAGGCGAAGAGTTGACTGTGGAAGAAATCAAAGCGGCGCTCCGCAAAGGCGTCTGCGAAGTTAAGATCTTCCCGGTCATCTGCGGCTCTTCCTATCGGAACAAGGGCGTTCAACTGATGCTCGACGCCGTTGTCGACTACCTGCCTGCTCCAATCGATGTTCCGGATATCAAGGGTCACCTTGAAGACGGTACGGAGACGACTCGCAAATCGGCCGACGACCAGCCGTTCGCGGCACTGGCGTTCAAAATCATGACGGACCCGTTCGTAGGCAAACTGACGTTCTTCCGCGTATATTCCGGCGTTTTGAACTCCGGTTCGTACGTAGTGAACGCAACAAAGGGCAAGCGCGAACGTATCGGCCGTATCCTTCAAATGCATGCAAACAGCCGTCAAGAAATCAGCGAAGTTTACTCCGGTGATATCGCGGCTGCGGTAGGCTTGAAAGATACGACGACGGGCGACACGCTCTGCGACGAGAAGAACCCTGTTATTCTCGAATCGATGAACTTCCCTGAGCCGGTTATCCAGCTCGCGGTTGAACCGAAGACGAAAGCCGACCAAGACAAAATGGGTATCGCGCTGCAAAAGCTGGCCGAAGAAGATCCGACGTTCCGTGCGCACACGGACGAGGAAACCGGCCAAACGATCATCGCGGGCATGGGTGAGCTTCACCTGGAGATCCTCGTTGACCGTATGCTTCGCGAATTCAAAGTCGAGACGAACGTTGGTAAGCCGCAAGTAGCTTATCGCGAGACGTTCCGTCAAACGGCGAAAGTCGAAGGTAAGTTCGTTCGTCAATCCGGTGGTCGCGGTCAGTTCGGTCATTGTTGGGTGGAGTTCGAGCCTCTTGAGGCGGGTAGCGGCTTTGTTTTCGAAAATAAAGTCGTCGGCGGCGCTATTCCTCGCGAATACATTGCCCCAATCCAAGCTGGTATCGAAGAGTCCATGAAGAACGGCGTTCTCGCCGGATTCCCGATGGTCGACATCAAAGCGACGGTATTCGACGGTTCGTACCACGACGTCGACTCCTCCGAGATGGCGTTCAAAATTGCCGGATCGATGGCGCTGAAAGCAGCTAAGGACAAGTGTGCTCCTGTACTGCTCGAGCCAATCATGAAGGTTGAAGTAAGCGTTCCTGAAGAGTACATGGGCGACGTTATGGGTATGCTGAGCTCCCGCCGCGGCCGCATCGAAGGTTCGGATACGAAGCATGGCGCTTTGATCGTCCGCGCTAAGGTGCCTCTGGCAGAGATGTTCGGTTATTCCACGGTTCTTCGTTCCGGTACGCAAGGCCGCGGCGTATTCTCCATGGAGCTGTCGCACTATGAAGAAGTACCGCGTTCGATCTCGGAAGAGATCATCTCCAAATCCAAAGGCACAGCGTAATCGCCGTCCTTTGCGCCAGTCAGTTGCCTGGCATAAGTTGTACCTTGGCCGGATGATGGACGTCCACGAGGCGTTCATCCGGCCGATCACATAATCTTCTATATATTGAGGAGGAAGAGTTCAATGGCTAAGGCTAAATTTGAACGTAATAAACCGCATGTTAACATCGGAACTATCGGTCACGTCGACCACGGTAAAACGACGCTGACTGCAGCAATCACGACTGTTCTTTCCAAGCGTTATGGCGGTGCTGCCGTAGCGTTTGACCAAATCGACAAAGCGCCGGAAGAGCGCGAACGCGGTATCACGATCTCCACCGCACACGTTGAGTACGAGACGCCTAACCGTCACTACGCTCACGTTGACTGCCCAGGCCACGCCGACTATGTTAAAAACATGATCACCGGCGCAGCTCAAATGGACGGCGCAATCCTGGTTGTATCCGCTGCTGACGGCCCAATGCCGCAAACGCGCGAGCACATCCTGCTGTCCCGCCAAGTAGGCGTACCTTACATCGTCGTATTCCTGAACAAATGCGACATGGTCGAAGACGAAGAGCTCCTGGAACTCGTTGAAATGGAAGTTCGCGACCTGCTCAGCGAATACGAATTTCCAGGCGACGACACGCCGATCATCCGTGGTGCAGCTCGTGAAGCGCTGCAAAACCCGGACGGTCCTTGGGCCGACAAAATCGTCGAGCTGTTCGAACAAGTCGACACGTACATCCCGACTCCGCAACGCGACACGGACAAACCGTTCCTGATGCCAGTCGAGGACGTATTCACGATCACAGGCCGTGGTACGGTTGCAACGGGTCGCGTAGAGCGTGGCGTCGTAAAAGTTTCCGACGAGATCGAAATCATCGGTCTGGTTGAAGAAACGCGCAAATCCGTTGTAACGGGCGTTGAAATGTTCCGCAAACTGCTTGACTCCGCTCAAGCCGGCGACAACATCGGCGCACTGCTTCGCGGCGTTGACCGTAAAGACATCGAGCGCGGTCAAGTTCTGGCAAAGCCAGGTTCGGTTAAACCGCACACGAACTTCACGGCTCAAATCTACGTCCTGACGAAAGAAGAAGGCGGACGTCACAAGCCTTTTTTCACGGGCTACCGTCCTCAGTTCTACTTCCGTACGACTGACGTAACGGGTATCATCTCCCTGCCAGAAGGCACGGAAATGGTTATGCCTGGCGACAACATCACGGTTACCGTTGAGCTGATCGCTCCGATCGCTCTCGAAGACGGCACTCGCTTCGCTATCCGCGAAGGCGGCCGTACGGTGGGCGCTGGCGCCGTTGCTTCCATCCAAAAATAAGCGCCCTGCAGCCTGAGCTGCAACGCGAAAACCCTCACTTCGGTGAGGGTTTTTTTATTCCCCTGCGATAAGCAATTTTCACATAATTTGAGGTTTGCGGTGAAAGCGTTTCTTCTTTGATAATGGTACTGATGTTTCTGATGCGGAAAAATGGGCAACAACGATAAGACGAGACAATGCTCGAAGCCGGAGCTTGATTAGGATGCAACACAACCTTCCATCTGAGAAAAGCATTGATAAAGCCAGGTTTTTGTTGCATTTGCCTACAGGCTTAGGTATAATAGTGAAGTTGGTCTGTGACGTTGCGATGATGTGAGAGGTTGCCGACACACACGGCTCCTTTGCCATGAGGGGCGTGTCGGGTTTTCTCGCGGAGTATGTCCGATACTAAATTGGGCGATAGAAGGAGGGACTTAAATGGCTAAGCAAAAGATTCGTATTCGCTTGAAAGCATACGATCACAGAATTCTGGATCAGTCCGCAGAGAAGATTGTTGAAACTGCGAAACGTTCCGGTGCAGGTGTGTCTGGGCCGATTCCGCTTCCAACCGAGAAGCAAATCATCACCATCCTGCGTGCTGTACACAAGTACAAGGATTCTCGTGAACAATTCGAAATGCGCACGCACAAGCGTTTGATCGACATTGTGAACCCAACACCGCAAACGGTTGACGCGCTCATGCGTCTTGACCTGCCATCCGGTGTAGATATCGAAATCAAGCTGTAAGATCTTAACGTTGAAGGGAAATGAGGTGTCAACATGAAGGGTATCTTAGGTAAAAAACTTGGGATGACGCAAGTCTTTACTGCCGACGGTAACGTAGTTCCTGTAACGGTTATCGAAGCAGGTCCTTGTGTTGTTTTGCAGAAGAAAGACCAAGAAAACGATGGGTACGTATCCATCCAAGTCGGTTTCTCCGACAAGAAAGAAAGCAGAGCGAACAAGCCGGAAATCGGCCACGCCAAAAAAGCCAACACGGCTCCTAAGCGCTACATTCGTGAATTCCGCGGCGTAAACGGCGGGGAATATGAAGTTGGCCAAGAGATCAAGGCTGACCTCTTCGCGGCTGGCGAATTCGTTGACGTAACGGCTACGTCCAAAGGTAAAGGTTTCACGGGTACGATCAAACGTTGGAACCAAAGCCGCGGACCGATGGCTCACGGCTCGCGTTACCACCGCGGTCCTGGTTCGATGGGTTCCATCCAAGCGAACCGCGTGCCGAAAGGCAAACACCTTCCGGGTCATATGGGCGGCGAAACGGTTACGATTCAAAACCTTGAAATCGTGCGCGTAGACGCTGAACGTAACGTATTGCTGGTTAAAGGCTCCGTACCGGGTGCCAAAAACAGCTTCGTAAAAGTTAAAACTACGGTGAAGAAATAATCGCTAAAGAAAGGAGGAACATGAAATGCCGAAAGTAGCACTTTACAGCGTGAACGGTTCGCAAGTCGGCGAGATCGAATTGTCCGAGGCGGTATTCGGTATCGAGCCGAACGTTCACGTCGTGCACAGCGCCGTATTGCTTCAGCAAGCTGCTGAACGCAGAGGCACGCACAAAACGAAAGGTCGCTCCGAAGTACGCGGCGGCGGTCGCAAGCCTTGGAAACAAAAAGGCACGGGACGCGCGCGTCAAGGCTCTATCCGCGCTCCGCAATGGGTTGGCGGCGGTACGGTATTCGGACCGACTCCGCGTAGCTACAGCTTCAAACTTCCGAAGAAAGTTCGTCGCTTGGCTATCAAATCCGCACTGTCTTCCAAAGTGATCGACAACGAAATTATCGTTTTGGATCAACTCGCCTTCGCGCAGCCGAAGACGAAGGAATTTGCCACGATCCTGAACAACCTGAAAGTGGCTCGTAAAGCACTGGTGGTAACGGCGAACTACGAAGATAACGTTGCGCTCTCCGCTCGCAACATCCCGAACGTGAAGTTCGTTGCAGCCGATGGCATCAATGTTCTTGACGTCGTGAAATACGACCAGCTGATCATCACGAAGGAAGCGGTCGAAAAAGTACAGGAGGTGCTTGCGTAATGAAAAATCCACGCGATATTATCAAGCGCCCGATCATTACGGAACAAACGAGCGACTTCATGGCGAACAAACGCTATGTATTCGAAGTTGATCTCCGTGCGAATAAGACGGAAATCAAGCTCGCGATTCAAGAGATCTTCAAAGTTAAAGTAACGAGCGTGAACACGCTGCGCATGCCGGCGAAGCCGAAGCGTTACGGACGCCACAGCGGATATACGTCCGAGTGGAAAAAAGCGATCGTTCAACTGAGCGCTGACAGCAACGAACTTGAGTTTTTTGAAAGTGTCTAATTCGCGCTTCGGCCTTAGGGCTGTCGCGAGTTAAACGAGATATCGGCTAAGGAGGGAATCGAAGTGCCAGTTAAGAAGTATAAACCGACTTCTCCTGCGCGCCGTGCCATGTCCGTCTCGACGTTCGAAGAGATCACGACAAGCACCCCGGAGAAATCGCTTCTTGCGCCGCTTTTCAAAAAAGCCGGACGCAACAACCAAGGCAAAATTACGGTTCGCCATCACGGTGGCGGCCATAAACGCAAATACCGGATTATCGACTTCAAACGTAATAAGGACGGTATCGTGGGCAACGTCGCGGCGATCGAGTATGATCCGAACCGTACGTCCAACATCGCGCTCATCCACTACGTGGATGGCGAGAAAGCCTACATCATCGCACCGAAAGGCTTGAAAGTCGGAGATAAAATCGTATCCGGTCCGCAAGCGGACATCAAGATCGGCAACGCACTGCCGCTTGAAAATATTCCGGTCGGTACGGTTATCCACAACATCGAGCTGAAGCCTGGCAAAGGCGGACAACTGGTTCGCGCTGCAGGCACGGAAGCTCAATTGCTTGGTAAGGAAGAGAAATACGTAACGATTCGCTTGACGTCCGGCGAAGTTCGTCGTATCTTGAAAACTTGCCGCGCAACGATTGGCTCCGTAGGCAACGAAGATCACGAGCTCGTGAAAATCGGTAAAGCCGGCCGTTCACGTTGGATGGGCAAGCGTCCTGAAGTTCGCGGCGTCGTCATGAACCCGAACGATCACCCGCACGGCGGTGGCGAAGGCCGCGCTCCGATCGGCCGCAAATCGCCAATGTCCCCATGGGGCAAACCGACGCTTGGCTTCAAAACGCGCAAGAAGAAAAAAGCTTCCAGCCAATACATCGTACGTCGCCGTACGAAATAATAGGCGCCTTGGCGTCATCCGCGTGACGCGCAGCGTCGCGTTAACGCTAGCGTGAAGGGAGGATCATCCATGGGTCGCAGTTTGAAAAAGGGACCGTTCATTGACGGTTACCTGCTGAAGAAAGTTGAAGTGCTGAACGAATCGAACAAAAAGACGGTCGTTAAGACTTGGTCGCGCCGTTCGACGATTTTCCCGCAATTCATCGGTCACACGTTCGCTGTATATGACGGCAAGAAACACGTACCGGTGTACGTAACGGAAGACATGGTCGGCCACAAACTCGGTGAGTTCGCACCAACGCGTTCGTATAAAGGCCACGGCAACGACGACAAGAAAACGGGCCGTCGTTAAGCAACGGTTTTGCATGAAGTTATGATCGAGAGGAGGTTCATCCATGCCAGAAGCAAAAGCATTCGCTAACCATGTCCGCATTGCTCCTCGCAAAGCGCAGCTGGTGGTGGACTTGATTCGCGGCAAGCAAGTCGGCGAAGCGATCGCAATTCTGCGTCATACGCCGAAATCGGCTTCCCCAATCGTAGAGAAGCTGCTGAACTCTGCTATCGCTAACGCAGAGCACAACTTTCAACTGGACGTGAACAAACTTGTCGTTTCGCAAGTGTTCGTCAACCAAGGTCCAACCATGAAACGTTTCCGTCCGCGCGCCATGGGCCGCGCTAGCCGGATTAACAAGAGAACCAGCCACATCACTTTGGTGGTATCCGAAAAATAAGGAGGGACAACGTGTGGGACAAAAAGTAAATCCGGTCGGTCTGCGTATCGGCGTCATCCGTGATTGGGAATCCAAATGGTACGCCGGCAAAGACTTCGGCGATCTGCTTATGGAAGACGTCAAGATCCGTGAGCACCTCAAAAACAAATTGAAGGATGCGGCTGTTTCCAAGTTCGAAATCGAACGTGCAGCAAACCGCGTCAACGTGACGATTCACACAGCCAAGCCTGGTATGGTTATCGGCAAAGGCGGTTCCGAGGTTGAAAACCTGCGTTCCGAGCTTTCCAAAATCGCCAAAGGCAAAAAAGTACACATCAACATTTCCGAGATCAAAAATCCGGAACTGGATGCCGTTCTCGTTGCAGAAGGCATCGCGCAGCAACTCGAGCGTCGGATCTCATTCCGCCGCGCAATGAAACAATCCATCCAACGCACGATCCGCGCAGGCGCGAAAGGCATCAAAACATCCGTTAGCGGACGTTTGGGCGGTGCCGAGATCGCTCGTCAGGAAGGCTACAGCGAAGGTACGGTTCCTCTTCATACGCTGCGTGCAGACATTGACTACGGAACAGCGGAAGCTCATACAACTTATGGCCGGATCGGCGTAAAAGTATGGATCTACCGCGGCGAAATCCTTCCGACGAAGAAGAAAGCTCCACAGGAAGGAGGCAACTAATCATGTTGGTCCCAAAACGCGTCAAACACCGTAAGCAACAACGCGGTCACATGAAAGGTCGCGCAAAAGGCGGCGCTGAAGTCGCATTCGGCGAATACGGCCTCCAAGCGCTTGAGCCTTCGTGGGTGACGAACCGTCAAATCGAAGCAGCGCGTATCGCGATGACTCGTTATATTAAGCGTGGCGGTAAAGTATGGATCAAGATTTTCCCTGATAAGCCGATTACGCAAAAGCCTCTCGAAGTCCGGATGGGTAGCGGTAAAGGTAACGTCGAGAAGTGGGTTGCAGTCGTCAAACCAGGTAAAATCATGTTCGAACTTGCCGGCGTATCGGAAGAAATCGCACGTGAAGCTATGCGTCTTGCCGCACATAAACTGCCTGTGAAAACGAAGTTCGTGAAACGCGAAGAAGTGGGTGGTGAAGCAAATGAAAGCTAATGAATTCCGCAACCTTACCTCTGTTGAACTCGAACAGAAAGTCGCCGGCTTCAAAGAAGAGCTATTCAACCTTCGTTTTCAATTGGCTACCGGTCAACTGGAAAACCCAACTCGTATCCGCGACGTGCGCAAGGACATAGCTCGTGCCAAAACCGTTCTTCGTGAAAGAGAACTCGGAATCAGCGGCTAAGCTGCGATCGTCCGTGACGAATAACGAATGCGTGGAAGGAGGATGAACATGAGCGAACGTAATGCCCGCAAAGTTCAAGTCGGTAAAGTCGTGAGCGACAAAATGGACAAAACGATCGTTGTAGCGATCGAGACGTACAAGAAGCACGACCTGTACCACAAACGGATCAAGTACACGAAGAAATTCAAGGCTCATGACGAGAATAACCAAGCAAAAATCGGCGATATCGTCAAAGTCATGGAGACTCGCCCGTTATCGAAAGACAAACGGTTCCGCTTGGTCGAAATCGTTGAATCTGCTGTGATTCTGTAAAAATGCTGCAGTAAGCATTTTCTCGAAAGGAGGACGTTGAAATGATTCAACCATTTACACGTTTGGCCGTTGCCGATAATTCCGGCGCGAAAGAACTGATGTGCATCCGCGTACTGGGCGGCACGGGACGTCGCGTAGGCCATATCGGTGATCTGATCGTTTGCTCCGTCAAACAAGCAACACCCGGTGGCGTTGTCAAAAAGGGTGACGTAGTCAAAGCGGTTATCGTGCGTACGAAGCGCGCCGTTCGCCGTAAAGACGGTTCTTACATCGCATTCGACGAGAATGCAGCCGTAATCGTGAAAGAAGACAAGAGCCCGCGCGGCACGCGTATCTTCGGACCAGTTGCTCGCGAACTTCGCGACCGCGACTTCATGAAGATCGTATCGCTTGCTCCGGAAGTTATCTAATATAGACTTTGCGCATTCGGCGCAAGCACGCAGGAGGTGTAACTCATGCCACGGTTGAAAAAAGTGTTGGAATCCCACAACAATAAATTGCACGTGAAGAAAGACGACACGGTAATGGTCATTACGGGCAAAGACAAAGGCAAGAAAGGCCGCGTCATCGCTGCGTATCCGCGCCAGAACCGCGTACTTATCGAAGGTGTCAATATGGTGAAGAAGCATTCGCGTCCTTCCCAAGCGAACCCGCAAGGCGGCATCATCGAGCAAGAAGCGCCGATTCACGTGTCCAACGTCATGCACATCGATCCGAAGAGCGGCAAAGTAACGCGGATCGGCTACAAAGTGCTTGATAACGGCAAAAAAGTCCGGATCGCGAAAAAATCCGGCGAAGTAATCGACTAATCGACCGATACGGAAAGGAGGTCCACGTTACATGGCAGCAAGAATGAAAGACCGTTTCTTGAATGAAATCACACCTGCATTGATGCAGAAGTTTAGCTATTCGACGGTAATGCAAGTACCGAAGATCGAGAAAGTCGTCATCAACATGGGTGTCGGCGAAGCCGTCTCCAACTCCAAAGTGCTGGATGCAGCGGTTGAAGACATGCGTTTGATCTCGGGTCAAAAGCCGGTTGTTACGCGTTCGAAGAAATCCATTGCCGGATTTAAACTTCGCGAGAACATGCCAATCGGGGTAAAAGTAACGTTGCGCGGCGAGCGCATGTACTACTTCCTGGATAAACTGTTCAATGTCACTCTCCCACGCGTACGCGACTTCCGCGGCGTATCGAACAAAGCGTTCGACGGTCGTGGTAACTACACGCTCGGCTTGAAAGAGCAGCTGATCTTCCCGGAGATCGAGTACGATAAAGTTGATAAAGTGCGCGGTATGGACGTCGTCATCGTCACGACGGCAAAATCGGACGAAGAAGCTCGTGAACTGCTGACCCAACTGGGCATGCCGTTTACGAAGTAATCCACAGGAGGTGTAATACCAAGTGGCAAAAACTTCGATGAAGGTTAAGCAGCAACGTGCTCCTAAATTCAAAGTGCAGGCTTACACACGCTGCGAACGTTGCGGCCGTCCGCATTCCGTTTTGCAAAAGTTCAAAATTTGCCGGATTTGTTTCCGTGAATTAGCATACAAAGGCCAGATTCCTGGCGTTAAAAAAGCAAGCTGGTAATCAGCCTAGTTCGGGAAGGAGGTTTACACAATGGTTATGTCTGATCCGATCGCAGATATGCTTACGCGCATCCGCAACGCAAACGTTGTGCGTCACGAGACTGTCGAAATGCCTGCTTCGAAAGTAAAGAAGCAAATCGCTGAAATTCTGAAACGCGAGGGCTTCATTCGTGATGCGGAGTATATCGAAGACAATAAACAGGGGATTATCCGTATCTTCTTGAAGTACGGCCCGAACCAAGAGCGTGTAATCACGGGGCTGAAACGCATCAGCAAACCGGGTCTGCGCGTATACACGAAGAGCACGGAAGTGCCTCGCGTCCTTGGCGGTTTGGGAATGGCGATCATTTCCACGTCGAAAGGCGTTATGACCGATAAAGAAGCACGTCAACAGAAATCCGGCGGCGAAGTCGTCTGCTACGTTTGGTAATTAACCGTCACATCGATTGGAGGTGTAACAATGTCTCGTATTGGCCGTAAACCGATCCAAGTTCCAGGTGGCGTAAACATCGACTTGGACAACAGTTTCATCACCGTTAAAGGACCGAAAGGTACGTTGAGCCGCGAACTCCACAAGGACATGAAAGTGGTAGTGGCGGACAGCGTCATCACCATCGAGCGTCCTTCCGACAATAAATTGCATCGTTCCCTGCACGGCACAACTCGCAGCGTCATCGCTAACATGGTTAGCGGCGTGACCGAAGGTTTCGCAAAGAACCTTGAGCTCGTAGGCGTTGGTTACCGTGCAAATAAAGCTGGCGAGAAAATCGTACTCAACGTCGGTTACTCGCATCCGGTTGAAATCGTGCCTGAGAGCGGAATCGAGTTTGAAGTTCCGTCCAACACGAAAATCATCGTTAAAGGCATCGACAAAGAACTCGTCGGCGCAACTGCAGCAAAAATCCGCTCCGTTCGCGAGCCAGAGCCGTATAAGGGCAAAGGCATCAAGTACGAAGGCGAGCGCATCCTTCGCAAAGAAGGTAAAGCCGGTAAGAAAAAATAAGCAGCCGTCTAGGGCTGCTTGACCGAATAGCTTAGAGATAGCAGAAAGGAGTGTACGACGAATGATTACAAAAGGCGATAAAAACAAATCGCGTCTGAAGCGTCACCTTCGCGTTCGTAAGAAAGTCAACGGAACGACGCAGCGTCCGCGCCTGTCCGTGTTCCGTTCCTCCAAACACATCTATGCTCAACTGATCGATGATGTTCAAGGCGTAACGGTAGCAGCGGCTTCGACGCTCGACAAAGAGCTCGCAGGTCAAGTTACAAACGGCGGCAACATCGAAGCGGCTCGCAAAATCGGCGAACTGATCGCAGTACGCGCGAAAGCGAAAGGCGTAGAGCAAGTTGTATTTGACCGTGGCGGATATCTGTACCATGGCAGAATCCAAGCATTGGCCGACGCAGCTCGCGAAGCAGGCCTTGAATTTTAATCGAGATTCTTATGAAGGAGGTAAATCGACTTGCGTATTGATCCAAACTCGTTGGAACTGACCGAGAAGGTAGTTCAAATCAACCGCGTTGCGAAAGTAGTAAAAGGCGGACGCCGTTTTAGCTTTAGCGCGCTGGTAGTCGTAGGCGACGGTAAAGGATACGTTGGCGCAGGGATCGGTAAAGCGGGCGAAGTACCTGATGCGATCCGCAAAGGTATCGAAGACGCGAAGAAAAACCTGATCCACATTCCACTCGTTAAAACGACCATTCCACACCAAGTACTTGGTCACTTCGGCGCTGGCCGCGTTCTGCTGAAACCAGCTTCCGAAGGTACCGGAGTTATCGCAGGCGGCCCTGTCCGTGCGGTACTCGAGCTTGCAGGCGTGGGCGACATTCTGACCAAATCGCTCGGTTCTTCGAACTCCATGAACATGGTCAACGCGACACTGGAAGGACTGTCCCGTCTGAAACGTGCCGAAGACGTTGCCAAACTTCGTGGCAAAACCGTAAAAGAGCTTTTGGGCTAAGGAGGAGAATACGATGGCAAAATTGCAAATCACCCTCGTCCGCAGCCTGATCGGCCGCAACGAGAAGCAGCGTGCGACTGTTGCTACGCTTGGTCTTCGCAAAATTCGTCAATCGGTTGTCCATAACGACAGCCCCGCAATCCGCGGCATGGTCAACAGCGTCAGCCACCTGATTAAAGTTGAAGAAGTACAAGCGTAATTAAGCCCATCGGGCACGCAATACACGAAGGGCTCTCCGGACGCGTGAGCGTAGCGGAAGCAATGCAAAACTTAAGGAGGTGCAACGATCCGATGAAATTGCATGATCTCAAACCAGCTCCGGGATCCCGTAAAGAGGGATTTCGTGTTGGCCGCGGTATCGGCAGCGGCAACGGCAAAACTGCGGGTCGCGGTCACAAAGGTCAAAATGCTCGTTCCGGCGGCGGCGTTCGTCCTGGATTCGAGGGCGGTCAAAATCCATTGTACCGTCGTTTGCCTAAACGCGGCTTTAACAATCCGTTCCGTAAAGAGTATGCGATTGTTAACATCGATGAGCTGAACGGCTTCGCGGCAGGCACGGAAGTAACGCCTGAATTGCTGATGGAGCAAGGAATCGTCAAAAACCCGCAAAGCGGCATTAAAGTCCTGGGCAACGGCGACATCACGGTTCAACTTACGGTGAAAGCAAACAAATTCTCTCAATCTGCGGTAGAGAAAATCCAAGCTGCCGGTGGTAAAACCGAGGTGATCTAATGTTTAAGACCGTGTCTAACATTTGGAAAGTGGAAGATCTCCGCAAGCGGATCTTGTTCACGCTGTTCATCTTGTTGGTTTACCGTATCGGTTCCTTCATTCCGGTTCCGGGCGTCAATAAGGATGTTTTCACTCAAACGGACCAGGCCGGTTCCGAATTGTTCGGCTTGCTTAATACGTTCTCGGGCGGGGCGTTGTTCCAGTTCTCGATTTTCGCGATCGGGATCATGCCGTATATCACCGCCTCGATCATCGTACAGCTGCTGTCGATGGACGTCATTCCGAAATTCGCCGAATGGGCGAAAGAAGGCGAGAACGGCAAACGCAAACTGGCGCAAATCACCCGTTACGGTACGATCGTGCTTGGCTTGGTCCAAGGCTTCGGTACCGCAATCGGTTTTAACCGGCAGTATCAGTACGATATGATTCCTGGCGCAACCGTTACGGATTACATCATGATCGCGATCATCCTGACGGCGGGAACGGCCTTCCTCATGTGGCTCGGTGAGCAGATCACGGAGAAAGGGATCGGCAACGGGATTTCCGTCCTGATCTTTGCCGGTATCGTAGCAAGACTTCCGGCACACGTCCGCTCCATCTACTCGCAAGAGTTTGTAGACGCGGGAGACGCGCTTTTCTTGGGGATCGTCAAAGTGGTCGCAATCGTCATTGCGGTCGCGGCGATCATCGTGGGCGTAATTTTCGTCCAGCAGGGAATTCGCAAAATTCCGGTTCAATACGCCAAGCGCGTCGTTGGCCGGAAAATGTACGGCGGACAATCGACTCATATTCCGCTGAAAGTAAACGGCGCAGGCGTTATCCCGGTCATCTTCGCGGTATCGCTGCTGATGTTCCCGGTTACGATCGCGAATTTCTGGTCGACTCGTCCATGGGCGCAATGGATTCAGACGCATATGTACTACGACAAGCCGCTCGGCATGGTGTTGTACGTCATCTTGATCATTGCGTTCACTTTCTTCTACACGTTCGTGCAAATTAATCCGGTGCAGATGGCCGATCAAATGAAGAAGAACGGCGGCTACATCCCGGGCGTTCGCCCAGGCAAACCGACTTCGTCTTACATTACGCGCGTCATGTCTCGGATTACGCTCAGCGGCGCGATCTTCCTGTCGCTCATCTCGATCCTGCCGGTGTTCTTCGGAACGCTCGCGGATTTGCCTCGTGACGTGAAGCTGGGCGGCACCTCGCTCTTGATCGTAATCGGCGTCGCGCTGGATACGATGAAGCAAATCGAGACGCAGCTGATCAAGCGCCACTACAAAGGGTTTATCAATAAATAACACTAGGTTCGTAAGCGGGATTCCGAGCATCTTGCACGGTGACGGAACCCGGCCGAGCCTATTATGTTTAAAGCGAGGAACACGCTAATGAACATTTTATTCATGGGCCCTCCAGGAGCCGGAAAGGGCACGCAGGCCGAGCGGGTCGTTGAGACGTTCAAGATTCCGCACATCTCGACCGGCGATGCTTTCCGTTTGGCAATGAAGCAAGGCACTCCGCTCGGGCAGAAGGCGAAGCAGTTCGTGGATCAAGGGCTCTTGGTTCCGGACGAAATCACGAACGGCATCGTTCGCGAACGCCTGCAGCTCGAGGATTGCGAGAAAGGCTTCCTGCTCGACGGTTTTCCGCGCACGCTGCAACAAGCAGAAGCACTGGACGGAATGCTGGCTGAGATGGGACGCAGCATCGACCACGTCGTGAACTTGAAGGTTGATCGCGGTCTGCTGCTTGCGCGTCTGACCGGTCGTCGCATTTGCAAAAGCTGCGGCTCGACGTACCATGTCATGTTCAACCCGCCGAAGCAGGAAGGCGTCTGCGATAAATGCGGCGGCGAGCTGTATCAGCGGTCAGACGATACGGAAGCGAAGGTAGGCACGCGTCTCGACGAATACATTTCCAAAACGGCTCCCCTGCTTGAGTACTATGCAAGCAAAGGCGTTTTGCGGGAAGTGGACGGCGAGAAGGAAATCGACGAAGTCACGGCGGACATCGTAAACTGCTTGCGGGGAACTGCGGAATGATCGTATGCAAGTCCGAAGCGGAATTGCAATATATGAGAGAAGCTGGACGAATTGTAGCGGATACGCATCGCTTGCTTAAGGAGGCGATTCGCCCGGGCGTGACGACCAAGGAATTGGACGAAATCGCTGAAACGTACATTCGGAGCCAGGACGCTTCACCTTCTTTTAAAGGGTACAATCAGTTTCCTGCCAGCATTTGCGCTTCTGTGAACAATGAGCTGGTACACGGCATTCCCGGTTCGCGCAGGCTGAACGATGGCGACATCATCAGCATCGATATCGGAGCGCAGTATAAAGGGTATCACGGCGATTCGGCGTGGACCTACGGCGTCGGCCGAATTAGTGAAGAGGCGCAGCGGCTGCTCGACATTACAGAACGGTCGCTCTATGCGGGTCTCGCACTCGTGAAACCGGATGAACGCTTGTTTACCATCTCGCATGCGATTCAACAAGTTATCGAAGCTGCCGGCTTTTCCGTCGTTCGCGAATATTGCGGTCATGGGATCGGAACCGAACTCCATGAAGATCCGCAAATTCCGAATTACGGATTACCGGGTCGCGGACCGCGCCTGAAACCGGGCATGGTGCTGGCGATCGAGCCGATGGTGAACATCGGCGAGCGGTACGTGCGCACACTGGCGGACAATTGGACGGTCGTCACCGAGGATCAATCATGGTGCGCTCACTTCGAGCATACGGTGGCTGTAACGGCGGATGGCTGTGAAATTCTAACCCGTTCCGGGGAGCAGGCAGGTTGAGAGCGCTTGGAGAATAAGCCGGAGATTGGCCGAGTCGTTAAGGTGCTGCGGGGAAAAGACGAAGGCTCATACGCCGTCATCGTCCAGGTGCTGGATGAACGTCTCGTACTTGTAGCGGACGGAGACAAACGTCGCTTCGATCAATCGAAAAAGAAGAACATTTTGCATCTTGAGATGCAACCGGTCGTCAGTCACGAGGTGGTTGACAGCATGCGGGAAACCGGCCGTGTTACAAACGCGAAACTGCGTTTCGCCATACAGAAGGCAGTGCAAGGGAAAGGAGAATGACTATGGCCAAAGAAGACGTCATTGAAGTCGAAGGTACGGTCATCGAACCACTACCTAACGCCATGTTCAAGGTTGAACTGGAAAACGGACACCAAATTCTCGCCCATGTATCGGGTAAGCTCAGAATGCACTTCATTCGCATTCTGACCGGAGATAAAGTCGTGATCCAGCTGTCGCCTTACGATTTGTCCAGAGGACGCATTACCTATCGGAAGTAGGCCTCGCGCCTGCCCACGAAAGATATCGGGAGGTAATCACAATGAAGGTTAGACCTTCGGTCAAGCCGATTTGCGAAAAGTGCAAAGTCATTCGCCGCAAAGGGAATGTCATGGTTATTTGCGAAAATCCGAAACACAAACAAAAACAAGGATAAAGGAGGGATTTCTGTAGATGGCACGTATTGCTGGTGTAGACTTACCGCGTGATAAACGCGTTGTCATCGCGCTGACGTACATCTTCGGTATTGGCAGAACGACCGCCAATAAAATCCTGAGCACGACCGGTATTAGCGAAAGTACCCGTGTTCGTGATTTGACGGAGGACGAAGTAAGCAAACTGCGCGACACGATCGACAAGAGCGTTAAGGTGGAGGGCGACCTGCGCCGTGAAATTTCCCTTAACATCAAGCGTCTGATCGAGATCGGCTGCTATCGTGGCGTGCGTCACCGCCGCGGCCTGCCGGTTCGCGGCCAACGGACGAAAACCAATGCTCGTACGCGTAAAGGTCCGCGTCGGACCGTAGCGAACAAGAAGAAATAATAAGGGGGGATAACCGAAATGGCAAAACCAAAGAAAGTGGTTCGTACAAAACGCCGTGACCGTAAAAACATCGACTCCGGCGTCGCGCACATCCGCTCGACGTTCAACAACACGATCGTAACGATTACCGATCCGCATGGCAACGCGATTTCTTGGGCAAGCTCGGGTAACCTCGGCTTCAAAGGTTCCCGTAAGAGCACGCCTTACGCAGCGCAAATGGCTGCAGAATCCGCTGCGAAAGCCGCGATGGAACACGGCATGAAGACGGTCGAAGTCATGGTTAAAGGCCCAGGCGCTGGCCGTGAAGCGGCAATCCGCTCGCTGCAAGCCGCTGGCCTGGAAGTCAACCTCATTAAAGACGTAACGCCGGTTCCGCATAACGGATGCCGCCCGCCTAAACGTCGTCGCGTATAGTTTCCAAACTTTGTGGTATCAAATTACTGCAACTTGTGAATAATGGTTGTGAAGGTTTGCCATACTACATGATTTGACTGCATACGCGATAATGGTAACGGAGCGACGTTTTGAGGGAGGGTACTATTAGTGATTGAGATCGAAAAGCCGAAAATCGAATCCGTAGAGTTGAACGAGGATGGCACATACGGACGTTTCGTTGTGGAACCGCTGGAACGCGGGTATGGTGCGACGCTCGGGAATTCCCTTCGGAGAATCCTGCTGTCGTCGCTACCCGGCGCAGCCGTAACTTCCGTTCAGATCGACGGCGTACTTCACGAGTTCTCTACGGTTCCAGGTGTGATGGAAGACGTGACGGAAATCATCCTGAACCTCAAAGGCCTTTCGCTGAAGATCCATTCCGACGAAGAGAAGGTCTTGGAGATTGACGCGGAGGGTGAAGGCAACGTTACGGCTGGCGATATTCGCGCAGACAGCGATGTCGAGATTTTAAGCCCAGATCTTCATATCGCGACGCTGGCCTCCGGTGCACGGCTCCATATGCGGGTATTTGCGAATCGCGGACGCGGTTATGTGCAAGCAGATCGCAACAAACGGGAAGATCAGCCGATCGGCGTCATCCCCGTGGATTCGATCTACACGCCGATTACCCGTGTTAACTACACGGTTGAGAACACTCGTGTTGGTCAAGTGACGAACTACGACAAACTCACACTTGAAGTTTGGACCGACGGAAGCATTCGTCCTGAAGAGGCGGTTAGCCTCGGCGCCAAAATTTTGACGGAGCATCTCGACCTGTTCGTCGGCCTGACGGACGAAGCTAAAGATGCCGAGATCATGGTGGAAAAAGAAGAAGACAAGAAAGAGAAAGTACTTGAGATGACGATTGAAGAGCTCGACCTCTCGGTACGTTCTTATAACTGTCTGAAACGTGCGGGAATCAATACCGTTCAAGAGCTGATCACGAAAACAGAAGAAGACATGATGAAGGTCCGGAACCTCGGACGCAAGTCTTTGGAAGAAGTTCAAGAGAAGCTGGAAGAACTCGGTCTTGGCCTTCGCATGGAGGAATAGAGAGCAGCACAGACTAAGGTCGTCAGACTGTTTTAAGGAGGGGAATTTCGATGGCATATTCCAAACTGAGCCGTGACGCTAGCTCCCGGAAAGCATTGTTCCGCGATCTCGTCACCGACTTGTTCTTGTATGAGCGTATCCAAACGACGGAGGCGAAAGCGAAAGAGCTTCGTCCAATCGCGGAGAAGCTGATCACGCTGGCGAAACGCGGCGATCTGCACGCACGTCGCCAAGTGGCAGCTTTTGTTCGTCGTGAGTCCGTTGCAGCAGGTGAGCAGGATGCAATCCAAAAATTGTTCTCCGAGCTCGCTACCCGTTACTCGGAACGTCCGGGCGGATATACGCGCATCATGAAGCTGGGTCCTCGTCGCGGTGACGCGGCGCCTATGGTTTACTTGGAACTGGTAGATCGCGCGTAGCAAACGAAGGGTGGACCTTGCGGCCACCTTTTTTTGTTGCCCGAGAGGACGTTCGGCGCAGGGGAAGGGGATGTCATGCGCAACATTCGGATGACGATCAGCTATGAGGGAACGGCGTATTACGGGTTCCAGACACAGCCGAAGGGCAACACGGTACAGGATGTGCTGGAAGAAGCCATCCGCGTCCTGTCGGGCGAGGAAGTCAGCATTACGGCTTCCGGTCGAACGGATGCGGGAGTGCATGCCCGTGCGCAGGCAATCAACTTCAGAACCGCCTCACCCATCCCCGTCGAGCGCTGGGCGCTTGCCCTCAACTCCAGGCTGCCGGACGACATCATCGTTCTGCAGGCGGACGAAGTGCCGCTGGACTTTCACGCTTCGTACCACGCCAAGCGGAAAACGTATCGCTACGGCATCGACACGAGCAAGTTCGGCGACGTGTTCGAAAGGAAGCATCGTTTGCATATTCCGCTGCCGCTGCGTCTGGAGGAGATGCGCCGCGCGATCGCGCATTTGAAGGGAACGCACGACTTTACCTCGTTCGCCTCGACCCGATCGACGAAGTCGTCGCATGTTCGGACGATTTTGGATGCGCGGATCGAGTCCGGCGAGGGGAAGCTGGACATATTCCTGACAGGGGACGGATTTTTGTATAACATGGTCCGGATCATTGTCGGCACGTTATTGTGGGTCGGCGAAGGCAAGCTGACCGCCGAGGACGTCAAACGGATCCTGAAGGCTCGGAAGAGGGCGGAAGCCGGCCCGACGGCGATGGCGCACGGGTTGACCCTATGGGAGGTTCAGTACGACGATTGAAAACTTCCCATGACAGGACGCCAACCCCAATCAAGAAATAACTTGCACTTGCTAGGCCATTGTAGTAGAATATAACTTGTGCTTTCTTAGTGGCTCTCCCACAGCCCCGGCTAAGAATGGCCGCAAACGCAGTGCTAACTTACAGAATTGAAACCGATAAACGGTCTTGAAACGTGATACATGAACCTTGATTGTTTGAATTGAAGAGGGAGGATCTTCCATGCGCACTACCTATATGGCTAAGCCAAATGAAGTTGAACGCAAATGGTACGTCATCGACGCAGCGGGCAAAACGCTTGGCCGTCTGGCGAGCGAAGCCGCTAGCATCATCCGCGGCAAACACAAACCGCAATTTACTCCGCATGTGGACACGGGCGATTTCGTCGTGATCATCAATGCCGAGAAAATTCACCTGACTGGCAAAAAGCTGCAAAACAAAATGTACTACCGCCACTCCTTGTATGCAGGCGGCTTGAAAGTGACTCCTGCGCAAGACATGATCAAGAACAAACCGGAGCAAGTACTGGAACAAGCCATCCATGGCATGCTGCCGAAGAACCGTCTCGGCGAAAAAATGAAGCTGAAGCTGAAAGTGTACGCCGGCGCAGAACACCCACATCAAGCACAAAATCCAGAAGTTTACGAACTTCGCGGGTAAATAGAGGGAGGACAGTTTCATGGCACAAGTTCAATACTATGGAACCGGTCGTCGTAAACACTCCGTAGCACGTGTACGTCTCGTGCCGGGTGAAGGACGAATCATTATCAACAAACGCGATCTGAACGACTACTTCGGCCTGGAAACACTGAAGCTGATCGTAAAACAACCGCTTGCACTGACCGAAACGGCAAGCAAATACGACATCATCGTGATCGCTAATGGCGGAGGCATCTCCGGCCAAGCTGGCGCGATCCGTCACGGGATCTCCCGCGCGCTGCTGAAAGCAGATCCGGAATTCCGTCCAGCGCTGAAACGCGCAGGCTTCCTGACGCGTGACCCGCGTATGAAAGAACGGAAAAAATACGGCCTTAAAGCCGCTCGTCGTGCCCCACAATTCTCGAAACGTTAATCTTTTCATCAAAATGCCTTTCCTGTTCGCAGGAAAGGCATTTTTTTCATGGTAATGATGTAACTCGGACATTGAACATTATGCCTAGTGGACGTATAATCTAATGTAGATAAAATTACTTGGAATTCGCATACGGAGGGACTCATCCATGAACCTTTTCGAAAAAGAAGCGTTGATCAAGCAAAAGGAAGTTGAGCTGGAAACCGCGACGCCGCAAGAAATTCTGAAATTCGCGGTCGAGACGTTCCCAAACATCACGTTCGCTTGCAGTTTCGGTGCGGAAGATGTCGTTCTGGTCGATATGCTGCAAAAAATCAGTCCGAAAACGGATATTTTCTACCTCGACACGGATTTTCATTTTAAAGAGACGTACGAAACCCGCGATAAAATGGCCGAAATTTACGGGCTTGAGTTCGTACAGGTCAAACCCGCCATCACGCCGGAAGAGCAAGCGGCCCAATTCGGCGACGGGCTGTGGAAGTCGAACGCGAACGAATGCTGCAACATCCGCAAAGTACAGCCGCTGACGCAAATCCTCTCCAAATACGAAGCATGGATCACAGGCATCCGCCGCGACCAAGCGCCGACGCGCGCCAACGCGAAGAAGATCGAATACGATACGAAGTTCGGTCTGATTAAATTCAATCCGATCGCGGACTGGACGACCGAGGATGTGTGGAACTATATCCGCGAACACAATGTCTACTACAACCCGCTGCACGATAACAATTATCCAAGCATCGGCTGCGAGCATTGCACGCGTCAAGTTATGCCGGGCGAAGATCCGCGTGCCGGACGTTGGGCAGGCCAAGAGAAAACGGAATGCGGATTGCATAAATAACAAGCGCAACCGGCAGCACCCGAATAAATCTTAGGAGGCACTTGCATACCATGACCAGCATCAAACCGCATGGCGGCGTACTCGTCAACCGAATCGCAACCGGAGCCGAACGTGAAACTTTGCTTTCCGAAGCGGCATCGCTTTCCAGCATCATCGTCAATTCGTGGACCATTTCGGACCTGGATCTCATCGGTGTCGGCGCATTTTCGCCGCTTACGGGGTTCATGAACGAAGAAGATTACCGCTCAGTCGTGGACCGCATGCGTCTGGCGGACGGTACGATCTGGAGCATTCCGATTACGCTGGCCGTCGAAGAGGCGAAGGCATCGGAGCTCTCCGTCGGACAACGCGCCGCGCTTGTCGGCGAGGACGACGTCGTCTACGCCACGATCGATATCGCGAGCATCTATCGCGTTGATCAGAAGCACGAGGCGGTCAACATCTTTAAGACCGACGATCTGGCGCACCCGGGCGTCGCTAAGCTGTTCGCGCGTCCTGCGACCTACGTGGGCGGTACCATTACGGTGCTGAACCGTCCGGTGCCGGAGAAATTCAATGCGTTTTACTTCGATCCGGCCGAGACGCGCCGCATCTTCGCGGAGAAGGGGTGGCGCACGGTCGTCGGCTTCCAGACGCGCAACCCGGTTCACCGCGCGCACGAGTACATTCAGAAGTGCGCCATGGAAATCGTCGATGCGCTGTTCCTGAACCCGCTCGTGGGCGAGACCAAATCCGATGACGTGCCGGCGAACGTACGCATGAAGAGCTATATCGCGCTGCTCGAGAACTACTACCCGGCGGACCGCACGTTCCTGGGCGTCTTCCCGGCCGCTATGCGCTATGCAGGGCCGCGTGAAGCGATCTTTCACGCTATGGTCCGCAAAAACTACGGCTGCACGCACTTCATCGTCGGACGCGACCACGCGGGCGTCGGCGATTACTACGGCACGTACGAAGCCCAGGAGCTGCTCCGTTCGTTCCCGGTCGAAGAGCTCGGCATTACGCCGCTGTATTTCGAACACAGCTTCTTCTGCACGAAGTGCGGCAACATGGCGTCGAGCAAGACGTGCCCGCACGGCAAGGAAGACCATCTGACGCTGTCCGGCACGAAGGTCCGCGCGCTGCTGCGCGATGGCATATGCCCGCCGCCGGAATTCTCGCGTCCGGAAGTCGCTAAAATTTTGATCGAGGGCATGTCCGAGCAGCCGGTATAATTCCCCTCGGGATGTCCGCATAAGTAGCCGCCTCGTCCCATAGGATGATAAGGAAGCAGGACAGCCTCCTGCACGAATCATCGGATGGAGATTGGGGTGGCTTTTTGCATGCGCGGAGTTCGAAATCGGTTTGTCGTATGGATCTCGTACCGGGGGGCAGTCCGGGTCGGCTTGGGCCTGGCGGCGGTGCTGCTGACGGTCGTCCTGTTGACGCAGGAGGTGCCAGCCACGCGGACGTGGACCTACTGGACGCTGCCGCTGTCCGGCAAAGTCATTGCGATCGATGCCGGGCACGGCGGGGTGGACGGCGGGGCGGTCAGCGAGCAAGGGGTGGTCGAGAAGGATTTGAACCTCGCGATCGCGCTGCAGCTTCGAGATTATCTGCAGCAGGCCGGCGCCATCGTCGTCATGACGCGGGAAGGGGATTACGATCTCGCAAACGAAGGCACGGCCAAAATCAGCAAGCGCAAGACGGAGGATCTCATCAAGCGCGCCCAGTTCGTGAAAGACAAGCATGCGACGCTGCTGCTCAGCATCCACATGAACAGCATCCCGTCGCCGAAGTGGTCGGGGGCGCAGACGTTCTTCTACCCGAATCAACCGGAGAACGCGGTGCTGGCCTCCCTCATTCAAGACGAGATCCGCCGCAATCTCGGCAATACGGAGCGGCTGGCCGCGACGGTCAATTCGATCTATCTGCTGAAAGCGATGGATAAGGTGCCGAGCGCGCTGGTGGAGGTCGGGTTCTTGTCCAATCCCGGCGAGGCGAAGCGGCTGGCGGACGCGAATTACCAGAAACAGGTCGCCGCGTCGATCTATCAAGGCGTACTGCGCTTCACGGCGGGGGAGAAATGGGGAACGGGTACGCCGGGCGCCGCCGCCGACGCCTCGGGCAGTGCCGAAGCCGTCCATTAACTCCGCTTGGAACGAGGGGGCCGTCTTGCTATAATGGATGGAGCCAGTAAGCCAGGGACAAGAGGAGCGATTCAACCATGATTACCCGCGAAGCAGCATTGAAGGCCGCCGAGTCTGCGGCGGCCGCATATAGCGCGGAAGGAGCCATCACCTTCCGCGATGTCGTCGTGAAGGACAGGAACGTCTCGATGACGGTCCTGGGAGGGCCTGCGAGCACGGGCGCGCTGGAGGCCGCGCTGCGCGCCGCGCTCGTCTCCGCCGGCTCCGAAACCGTGCATATCCGGTTTCGGGCCGGCGAAGCCGCGCAGGCGGGCGCGCAGGGCGCCGCGCCCGCCGCAGGCGCTGCCGGCGGCGCACGCGAGGCTGCGCCGCCGAAGGGCCAGGGCCCCGTACGCGGGCACGGGGCCGGGCTCGATCACCCGCTGCTGGCCGAAGGCAGCGGGGTGCAGTTCATTGCCGTCGCCAGCGGCAAGGGCGGCGTCGGCAAGTCCACGGTGACCGTGAATCTCGCGGTCGCCTTGGCCCGCAGGGGCAAACGGGTCGGCATCATCGACGCCGACATTTACGGCTTCAGCGTGCCGGACATGATGGGGATCGAGGAGCGCCCGCAAATCGTGAACGAGCGGGTCATCCCCATCGAGAAATTCGGCGTGCGCGTCATGTCCATGGGCTTTTTCGTCGAGGACAACGCGCCGATCGTCTGGCGCGGCCCAATGCTGGGCAAGATGCTGCGCAACTTCTTTGCCGAGATCGAATGGGGCGAGCTGGATTACCTGCTGCTCGATCTGCCGCCGGGTACGGGCGATGTAGCTCTGGACGTGCATCAGATGATTCCGCAAAGCAAAGAAATCATCGTCACCACGCCGCATGCGACCGCGGCGTTCGTCGCGGCTCGAGCAGGCGCCATGGCCATTAAGACGGAGCATGAGATACTCGGGGTCGTGGAGAACATGTCGTACTACATCAATAAAGACGGCGAGCACGACTACGTCCTCGGCCGCGGAGGCGGGGCAAGGCTGGCGGAGTCGCTGAATGCCGAGCTGCTTGCGCAAATTCCGCTTGGAGCACCGGACAACCACATTTCGGAGCCGGATTTCTCGCCTTCGGTGTACAAGGAAGATACCGCGACGGGCCGTCTTTATTTGGAAGTGGCCGACCGCGTCATTGCCAAGTGCGAAGCTTGATGCGATGATTCACGCAAAAAGCCAACATCGCTCACGGAGTGAGGGTGTTGGCTTTTCGTTTGTAGCTTTGACGCCTAAGGTTGCGTCGTCGCGTCAGCCGCCGCCTTGCTCGCCCATGCCGCCGCCGCCGTCTCCTTGTTCGCCGCCCTGATCGCCTTCGCCGTCTCCGCCTTCCTTCTGCTTCTGTACCTTCTCGTCCGGCTTCGGTTTCAGCTCTTCCTGAACCGCTTTTTTAAGCAGATCGAGAATTTCGAGCCGATATAACGGACTTTGCATCGATTCCTGCATAATCGTCATGACTTGTTTGCGGTATTGCGTACTTTGCAGCACATCCAAAATCATTTTGTCCATTTCCGGGGTCTTCATGGCTTGAATCATGTCGCGCTGGTAGCTCGGGTCCTTCAGCAAATCCTTATGGATTTGTTTGTTCTGCTTGTTGACCGCCTTCGCGAATTCGCCGGCAAACCGCGGATCCGTCATGAGCTTTTCGATGACTTTATGGTAATCCGGAGAAACGAGCGTTTCTTTGACCGCCATACGGACCTGCTCCTGATCTTGAACCGAGAGCAGCCGGGCACCCAAGCCGGTATTGCCGGTAGTGGAGCTGGCCGATTCTTGAAGCGCCTTTTGCGCGTCTTCCGTTTTCAGAATATCGATGACCATCGACTTCATGTCTTTGTAACTCATCGGTTCGCTCGATGCACTGGACGGCTCGGAACCGCAGCTCGAAAGCATGGAAGAAATAATTAGGGCGGCGCCCACCAAGAGGATACGCTTGCGCATGATGTCCCTTGTCTCCTTTCTGGGATTACGACATTGTCCTGAGCGTAGTATGTGACAATGTTCAAGGGATTATCATGGACCTGGCGTAGCTTTTTGCGGCGGACATGGTAAAATGGAAAGGACCAAGCATCCCCGGCCTTGAAACCGAGAATCCATGCCGGATTAACGGCTCCGCTTTCCAATAAGAAGCAGCAACTCGCCATGGCACAATGGCAGTGAGATAAGTGGAAGCGGTTGAATTTCCAGATGCTTTATAGGCGATTGAAACGCAATCGAAGCGAAAATCGCCTTCATCGTTTCATTTCAACAAAACATTTAGGAGACATGATCGTGAACTTACGCAAATGGTTTTTCTTGTTTTGGACCACGATGGTCGTGGGGGGCGTCGTTTCCGCCATTGTCGGTACCATTATGCAGGTGGTCGACCCCGATTTCGGCATCCTTGGCTTGAAGGCGACGGGATTCAATTTGTTGACGATGGCGCTCGTCGGGCTCCTATTCGGCGTGTTCAGCCAAATGGGCTTTTTTTCGTACTTGACGCTTAATTACATCGCGCTCGGCGTGCTGCGCAAAGGGTACCTGTGGAATGCGCTGCAGGCGTATACGTCGCTGTTCGCGCTTGGCGGCATCGGCTATATGCTGTACCAAAACCGCGGCGAGCTCGGCAACGGTTGGATTTTCTGGGTACTCCCGCTCGTGCTTGGGCTGGCATCCTGGGGGGTGGCGTACGTAAAGGCCAAGCAGACCAACAATACGGCGTTTATTCCAACGATGTTTCTGCTGATCGTCGTCACGCTGCTGGAGACGTGGCAAGCGCTGCAAAGCAACGTGGCGGCCATGACCTTTATGGTGATTCCGATGTTCGTGTGCAACGCGTACCAAATCTTATGGCTTCACCGCCTGTTGCGCAAAGAACAGACGACCGGCTCCGCATCGTCGTCCAATGCGAAACCGGCCGTATAGTGCGAGCCGTTATTTTGCCGCGGAAGCGTCGAGCTTCTCGAACATTGCGGTCTTATCCTGCACCGTCTTGCCTTGCAGCTCCGTTTGGGAGATCAATTCCGATACCGTCACGAACTCGTAGCCTTTGGTGCGCAGCTGGTCGATAATAACGGGAAGGGCCTCGTGCGTCTGTTTGACGGAATCGCTGGCATGCATCAGAATAATGTCGCCGGGGTGGGCCTTCGAGACGACGCGGTTCACGATTTTTTCCGTTCCGATGTTCATCCAGTCCTGCGAGTCGGTATCCCATTGAATGACTTTATAGTTCATTTGTTCGGCGATGCGGAGGACGCGCTTGTCGAAGTCGCCGTTCGGGAGACGGATCAAGGTCGGCGTTTTGCCGGTCGCTTGGGTCAGAATCGCCTGGGCGGTTTCGATTTGCGTCCGAATTTCCTCATCGGTATAGGTGCTGTAATTGCCGTGTTTGTGGCCGTGGCTGCCGATTTCGTAGCCGGCGTCGACGATTTTTTTCACGATATCGGGATGCGTCTGGGTCCACGGGGAAGAGAGGAAGAACGTGACGTTTTTGACCCCTTTCTCCTTCAGCACCTCGAGAATCGGTTCGGCGCGCTTTTCGCCCCAACTGATGTCGAAGGTCAAGGCAACGACCTTTTTGTCCGTCGGGACGCTGTATATCGCCGCCGGTTGGTCTTCGGCAAAGACCGTAATGTTGTCTTTCTCCGCGTAGATGACCCCCGCCGCGAAAATAATTCCGACCGTCATCAGGAAGTATCGTTTCAGTCGTTTACCGTTCATGACGTAAAACATATTCATATGCGGATCGGCACTCCTCTCTTGAAGGCTTGTATTAGTACAATCTATGCCCGTACCGTCAACTTATTCGTCCTTGCGCCAAAATAGCCCGATCGAGGTGAGAACTGAATGTTCGCTCCAGCGGAAATGTTTCGCCATCTGAAGTCGATGCGCCATTACCTTGCCTTCAGCACGGTGTTTTTGCTCGCCGGCATAGTTGTCGGGGCGACAAATCCAGGGTTGGACAGCTTCATGCAAAGCCAGATGAGCGGCTTGAAGAACGTCGCCCAAACGATTGAAGCTAGCAGCCATCCCACATTGTTCTTCATGGGGTTTATTTTTTTGAATAACGCCATTAAAGCCATCTTCGTCATGTATCTGGGCGCGCTGTTCGGCATTGTGCCCATCGTGTTTCTCGCGATTAACGGCATGCTGATCGGTTATCTGATCCATCGGACGGCGGAACAGGGAAGCGGCGACATGGTGTTCACCGTCGTCGTGAAGGGCCTGCTTCCGCACGGGATTATTGAATTGGCCGCGATCGTGATCGCCTGCGCCTATGGCTTGCGGTTCGGCAAAATGACGTTCCAGGGAGTCGGTGCCGTCTTGATGCGGAGAAGCGGGTGGGGACGCGAATTCGAACAATTCCTGCAGCGGACCCTTCCCGTCATCGTTTTGATCGTCGTCATGCTGGTCGTGGCGGCCGTCATCGAAAGCACCGTTACGGTTTGGTTGCTGGGGAGTAATAAAATTTCCAATTTCTGAGCATACCATTAATGCGGCGTTTATCGCGACATGCGATGAACGCCGCTCTTGGTATCAGGGAAAGCGCACCGCAATCCCTTCACTGACGGGACAGCTTGCCGCAGCTTCGCGAAACGAGGAGCGGCAGCGGCTGGCTCGTGGGCCGATGTTGGGGCCGAATAAGCAAAGGGGGCCGTCTGACGGTTATGCTCGGAATACTGTTCAACGACAAAGAATGCAAAGAACTCGATTACGTACTACGCAAAGAACTTGATGAAATGCTGCTCGATTTGAACGATTCCCGGCTGGACGGAGATATCAAGACCGCCATTGCCAAGCGCTACAAAGTGATTTTCAGGATGTTTGCCCGAATCGCCTCCCCGAAAGAGCTTTCCCGTTATGTGCTGAACGTGAGAATTTACCGTTGATTCCAGACTATACACATGTGCACATTTTTTTCTTCAAACCCCTTGCATTGTTTATACAGCCTGTGATATATTAATCAAGTCGCCGCTGAGACATGGGCGATCGAGCAAGAACCATTTGTTCCTTGAAAACTGAACAATGAGCGACCTGTCAAAAGGTTTTAACAAGCTAGTATTTGAATGAGCTAACAAGCGAATTCATGCCAGCGGAATGCTCCATTCGAAGCTTCGGCTTCGAACGGAAACCAATCCGCTTTTATGGAGAGTTTGATCCTGGCTCAGGACGAACGCTGGCGGCGTGCCTAATACATGCAAGTCGAGCGGAGTTATTCCTTCGGGGATAGCTTAGCGGCGGACGGGTGAGTAACACGTAGGCAACC
>NZ_JBHSHY010000030.1:0-60512 GCF_042653205.1 Paenibacillus sp. GCM10023250
TTCGAGGCTTACCAAAAGTAAGCTTGGAGGTCGGGTGGCTTTCGATCGCTCACAATCTGCTGAAGATGGCAGCGGTCGATTCAAAAAGACCCAAGATGCTGCAGAGTTAGCTCTGCCCATCTTGGGTCTTTGCGCTTTTTACGGGTTGAAGCTGTTCCCAAACTTACTTTTGGGACAGCCTCTTTTTTTTGCCTATGCGTTTTGCCGTTCTAGGTGTACGAACCGCCGGGAACGCAAAAGGCCGGCGCATTCTTGGGCTTCAAGAATCGCCGGCCGTGCGTGCTCGTCCGAGCAGTCCGTTCATATGCGCTTCGCGCGGGCGGATCTTACGACGCCCAAACTTTGAAGATCATCACGTAGTTCGCGAACAGGAATACGAGCAGCGACACCGTCGTCCAGCCGATCGCGAATTTATTTTTCTTCGGACTCGTGATCAACCGAATCCATCCGATGAAGATGACGATCGTGAACAGCAGCATCATGATATCCATGGGATCGAATTTCGCGAGTGCCGTTGTTGCAGTCTCAGCAAGATACATGGGGGGAGATCCTCCTTCGTTTTCGCACGTAGCCTATAGTACTTATGTTAGCCTCATCACGGGTCCGTTGCAAGCAGCATTTGGGAATCGTAACAAGTTTGTCACCATTTTCCGGAAGGGGGCGGGGTTATTATAATCGATCGGCCTTTTAAATATAACAAACTCTTATAGGTATGGCGCCGCTTTTCATTGTCGCTCACCCGGAAGTATGATACGATTCAAGTAGTGATATCATACAAAAATCGTCGGAATTTGGCCCTGACCGCGACGGCCGGGCTACTTCGCCCAAGGAGGAACAACGAACCATGGCCTATGAAGCCTTATGGATGAACAACCCGGATAAATTGAATAAATTCGAATTCGTCAAACGGGAAAAGGACGGTCTCGACGTCATTCGCACCATTATCGACAAGTACGCAAAGGAAGGCTACGCTTCCATTCCCGAGGACGACATGAACCGGTTCAAATGGGCGGGCGTCTATGAGCAGAAGCCGAAGGACGGCCACTTCATGATGCGGATCCGGATCAACACCGGCATCATGACTTCCGCGCAAGCACGCGCAATCGCTTCCATCGGCCGCGACTACGGCCGCGATCTCATCGACGTCACGACGCGCCAGGCCATTCAGTACCACTGGCTGAAAGTCGAGAACCTGCCGGACATCTTCCAGCGTCTGGAAGCGGTCGGTCTGTATTCGTACGAAGCATGCGGCGACTGCCCGCGCACGATCGTCGGCAATCCGCTTGCCGGCATCGATCCGAACGAGCTGATGGACACGCGCGAGATCGTGGAACAGGTCAACGATTTCTATCTGCTGAACCGCGACTTCTCCAACCTGCCGCGTAAATATAAAATGTCCATTTCCTCCAACATCTATAACAACGCCAATGCCGAAATCAACGACCTCGCCTTCGCCCCGGCGACGAAAGTCATCGAAGGCGAAGAAGTCGTCGGCTTCCACGTCTACGTCGGCGGTGGCCTGTCCGCGAAGCCGCACTTGGCTAAAGAGCTCAACCTGTTCGTGCGTCCGGAGGACGTGCTGAAGGTCTCCATCGGCGTCACGACGATCTTCCGCGACTACGGCTACCGCGAGAAGCGCCATCATGCCCGTCTGAAGTTCCTCGTGGCGGACTGGGGTCCGGAGAAGTTCCTCGAGAAGCTGAAGGAAATCATCGGCGACATGCCAGCGAAGGGCGAGAACAAAATCGTCGGTTGGAATGCCGTCTACTACGACGGCGTCTACCCGCAAAAGGAACAAGGCCTGAACTTCATCGGCCTGAACGTGCCGGTCGGCCGTACGAACTCCACGGAGCTGGAGCAGCTGGCGGACGCCGCCGACCGATTCGGCGACGGCACCATCCGGACGACGATGTCACAAAACATCATTCTGGCCGGCATTCCGGACGACAAAATCGAAGCCGCGCTTCAACTGCCGGTGCTGCAGCGCTTGTCCCCGAACGCGAAGCCGTTCATGAGCCGGACCGTCTCCTGCACGGGCAACGAGTTCTGCAACCTGGCGGTCGTCGAAACGAAGGAACGCGCGCGCCGTGTCGCGGAATTCTTGGATGAACATGTCCAGCTCGACGAGAAGATCCGCATTCACTTCATCGGCTGCCCGAACGCATGCGGCCAGAAGCATATCGCGGATATCGGCCTGCAGGGCGCGCTCGTGAAGACGCCGGACGGCATGGTCGACGCGTTCGACATCGCGGTCGGCGGCATCCTCGGCCCTGGCGCCCAGTTCAACACATCGCTGAAGGGCCGGGTCAAAGGCGACGACCTCGGCGGCGTGCTCGTGCAGCTGATTAACTTCTACAAAGAAGGACGCGAGTCCGGCGAGACGTTCCACAACTACGTCAACCGCGTCGGCGTACCGGCCTTCCAAGCGAAGCTGACCGAAATTTTGGCCAGCTAACCGCAAAGCAACCGTAACAACGAAAAGAACCGGGAATTCCGCTTCGTGCGGAATTCCCGGTTTTTTATTTTGCCTGACGGCCGAACGATCCCCAGTGCCGCTCGACAAAAGCAAAAAGCCCCATCTTGCTTATTGTTCAGCCCCGGCCGCGACGCGCTCGACCTCGCGGTGCTGCGAGAGCGTGCGCTCGCGGTCCCGGTCCAGAATCGGCTTCAGGTATCGGCCCGTATACGAGCCTTCGACCTTGATCACGTCCTCCGGCGTACCGGTCCCGACGATCATGCCGCCGTTCTTGCCGCCTTCCGGTCCCAAGTCGACCAAGTAATCAGCGGTCTTGATGACGTCGAGGTTATGCTCGATGACGAGCACGGATTCGCCCGAATCGACCAAGCGATGAAGCACGGTGAGCAGCCGGTCGATGTCGTCGACATGCAGCCCCGTCGTCGGCTCGTCGAGAATATAGAGCATCTTGCCGGTGCTGCGGCGATACAGCTCGGCCGCCAATTTCACGCGCTGCGCCTCGCCGCCCGAGAGCGTCGTGGCCGGTTGGCCGAGGTTCATGTAGCCGAGGCCGACGTCCAGCAGCGTTTGCAGCTTGCGATGGATCCGGGGCACATTCCGGAAGAACTCGCACGCGTCTTCGATCGTCATTTCGAGCAGATCGGCGATGCTCTTGCCTTTATATTTTACGTCGAGCGTCTCGCGGTTGTATCGCTTACCCTTGCAGACTTCGCAAGGCACGTAGACATCCGGCAGGAAGTGCATCTCGATCTTGATGATGCCATCGCCGCGGCACGACTCGCAGCGGCCGCCCTTTACGTTGAAGCTGAAGCGGCCTTTCTTGTACCCGCGCACCTTCGCTTCGTTCGTCGACGCGTACAGGTCGCGAATGTCGTCGAATACGCCCGTGTACGTCGCGGGATTGGAGCGCGGCGTCCGGCCGATCGGCGATTGGTCGATGTCAATGACCTTCTCGATATGCTCGAGCCCGCGGATCTCCTTATGCTCGCCGGGACGCACCTTCGCCTTGTTGAGATCGCGAGCCAGCGTTTTGTACAGGATTTCGTTGACCAGCGTCGATTTGCCGGAGCCGGATACGCCCGTCACCGCCGTGAACACGCCGAGCGGGAACTTGACGTTCACGCCGCGCAGGTTGTTCTCCTTGGCGCCGCGGACTTCCAGCCACTTGCCGTTCGGCTCCCGCCGCTTCAGCGGCACCGGAATGAACTTGCGGCCGCTCAGGTAGGCGCCGGTCAACGATTGTTCGTCCGCCATGACTTCCTTCGGCGTGCCCATCGAGACGACCTGTCCGCCATGGATCCCGGCGCCCGGTCCGATGTCGATGATGTAGTCGCTCGCGAGCATCGTATCTTCGTCGTGCTCGACGACGATCAGCGTGTTGCCGAGATCGCGCATATGCTCGAGCGTCTGAATGAGCTTGTCGTTGTCGCGCTGATGGAGCCCGATGCTCGGCTCGTCGAGAATGTACAGCACGCCCATGAGGCTCGAGCCGATCTGCGTCGCCAGCCGGATGCGCTGCGCCTCCCCGCCGGAGAGCGTGCCCGCCGCGCGGCTGAGCGACAAGTATTCCAGGCCGACGTTCACGAGGAAGCCGAGCCGGCTGTTGATCTCCTTCAGGATGAGATGCGCGATGAGCATCTCTTTCTCATTGAGGCCGAGTCCGCTGAAGAAGCGTTCCGCTTCGCCGATGGAGAGCGACGTGACGTAGGCGATGTTCTCGCCGCCGATCGTCACCGCCAGGCTTTCCTTCCGCAGACGCTGCCCTTTGCAGCCGGAGCATGGCTTGGCGCTCATGTACTGCTCGATATATTCACGAATGCCGTCGGAGCCCGTCTCCCGGTAGCGGCGCTCCAGGTTGTTCACGATGCCCTCGAACGGCACGAGCGCTTCCTTGGCGTGACCGAAGTCGTTGGTGTACCGGAAGCGGACGCGCTCGCCGCCCGTGCCGTACAACAGCTTCTTCATCTGCTCCGGCGACAGGTCGTCGACCGGCACGTCCCGCGCGATGCCGAAGTGCTTGCACACCGCGTCCAGAAACTGCGGGTAATAGTTGGACGTGCTGCCCGCCCATGCTTCGAAGGCGCCTTCCGCGATCGACTTGGAGCCGTCCGGCACGAGCAGGTCCGGGTCGACGATCATTTTCGCCCCCAAACCGTCGCAGTCCGGGCATGCGCCGTACGGGCTGTTGAACGAAAACATCCGCGGCGCCAGCTCGTCGATGCTGAAGCCGCACACCGGACATGCCAGATTCGAGCTGAACAGCAGCTCTTCCTTCTCCATGACGTCGACGAGGACCTGCCCGCCGGACAGCTTGAGCGCGGTCTCGAGCGAGTCTGCCAACCGGCTGTGGATATCTTCCTTCACCACGATCCGGTCGACGACGACCTCGATGTTGTGCTTCTTGTTCTTCTCCAGCTCGATGCTCTCGCTCAGCTCGCGGAGCTCGCCGTTGACGCGCACGCGCACGAAGCCCTGCTTCTGCACGTCCGCCAGCAGCTTGGAATGCTCGCCCTTGCGGCCGGAAACGATCGGCGCCAGAATCTGCAGCCGCGTCCGCTCCGGATATTCCATGATGCGGTCGACCATCTGCTCCACGGTCTGTGACGTGATCTCGATGCCGTGATCCGGACAGTGCGGCTTGCCGACGCGCGCGAAGAGCAGGCGCAGGTAATCGTAAATTTCCGTTACGGTGCCGACGGTGGAACGCGGGTTCCGGCTTGTCGTCTTCTGGTCGATGGAGATGGCCGGCGACAGCCCGTCGATGGAATCGACGTCCGGCTTCTCCATCTGGCCGAGGAATTGGCGCGCGTAAGCGGACAGCGACTCCACGTACCGGCGCTGGCCTTCCGCGTAGATGGTGTCGAATGCCAGGGAAGACTTGCCGGAGCCGCTCAGCCCCGTCAGCACGACGAACTTGTCGCGGGGAATCGTCACGTCGATGTTCTTGAGATTATGGGCTCGCGCCCCTTTAATTACGATCGCATCACTAGCCACGTTCTTACCTCTCCTCCCGGCCTACAGGCCCAACTCCGCTTTAAGCTCCAGCAGCGCGTCGCGAAGCTCCGCGGCGCGTTCGAACTGCAGGCTCTTCGCGGCTTCCTTCATCTCGGCTTCCAGTCGCTGCAGCAGCGACTGGCGCTCCTTCTTCGACATCTTGTCGACGCCGGCACCCGTCAAATAATCGCTCTTCTGCTCGGCGGCCTTCGTCGCTTCGATGACGTCGTGCACCTTCTTGCGGATCGTCTGCGGCGTCACGCCGTGCTTCTCGTTGTACGCCACCTGGATGGCGCGCCGGCGCTCCGTCTCCGCGATGGCGGTATTCATGGAGTCCGTATGGTTGTCCGCGTACATGATGACCCGGCCTTCCGAGTTCCGCGCCGCCCGGCCGATCGTCTGGATAAGCGACCGCTCCGAACGGAGGAATCCTTCCTTGTCGGCATCGAGAATCGCGACGAGCGATACCTCCGGCAAGTCCAAGCCTTCCCGCAGCAGGTTGATCCCGACGAGCACGTGGAACGTCCCCATCCGCAAATCGCGCAGAATCGCGAGCCGCTCCAAGGTCTTGATGTCGGAGTGCAGGTACCGCACCTTGATGCCGACGTCCTTGAGGTAATCCGTCAAGTCTTCGGCCATCTTCTTCGTCAGCGTCGTGACCAGGACGCGCTCGTCCTTGGCAATCCGGTCGCGGATCTCGACGAGCAGGTCGTCGATCTGGCCCTTCGTCTTGCGGACTTCGATGATCGGGTCCAGCAGGCCCGTCGGACGGATGATCTGCTGGATCATCTCCGGGCAATGCTCGATCTCGTAAGGGCCCGGCGTCGCGGAGACGTAGATCGCCTGCTTCACCTTGCCTTCGAATTCCTCGAAGCGAAGAGGCCGGTTGTCCATGGCGGACGGCAGCCGGAAGCCGTGCTCGACGAGCACTTCCTTCCGCGCGCGGTCGCCGTTGTACATGGCTCGGATCTGCGGAATCGTCACGTGGGACTCGTCGATGACGACGAGCATGTCGTCCGGAAAATAATCCATTAGCGTATACGGCGTCGCACCACGTTCGCGGAACGTGAGCGGTCCCGAGTAGTTCTCGATGCCGCTGCAGAAGCCCATCTCCGCCATCATCTCGAGGTCGTAGCGCGTCCGCTGCTCCAGCCGCTGCGCTTCCAGCAGCTTGCCTTGCCCGCGCAGCTCTTCCAGCCGCTCCTCCAGCTCGCGCTCGATGTTCTTGATCGCGACCTTCATCGTCTCTTCCTGCGTTACGAAGTGGGAGGCCGGGAAAATCGCGACGTGGTCGCGTTCGCCGACGATCTCGCCAGTCAGCACATCGATCTCGGTGATGCGCTCGATCTCGTCGCCGAACAGCTCGACGCGTAGGGCCCGCTCGTTGTTCGCGACCGGGAAAATCTCGACAATATCGCCGCGGACGCGGAACGTGCCGCGAATAAAGTTGATGTCGTTGCGCTGGTATTGGATGTCGACCAGCTTGTGGAGAATCGCGTCGCGCGACTTCTCCATGCCCACGCGCAGGCTTAATACCAGATTCCCGTACTCGGTCGGCGAACCGAGGCCATAGATGCAGGAGACGCTGGCGACGATGATGACATCCCGCCGCTCGAGCAGCGAGCTCGTGGCGGAGTGCCGCAGCTTGTCGATCTCGTCGTTGATGCTGGAATCCTTCTCGATGAACGTATCCGAGGACGGGATGTAGGCTTCCGGTTGATAATAGTCGTAGTAGCTGACGAAGTAGGAGACCGCGTTATCGGGAAAAAATTCCTTGAACTCGCTGCACAACTGCGCCGCCAGCGTCTTGTTATGCGCGATGACGAGCGTCGGCCGGTTCAGCTCCGCAATCGTATTGGCGATCGTGTACGTCTTGCCCGTGCCGGTCGCGCCGAGCAGCGTCTGATGCGCCGCGCCCTTCCGCACCCCGTCGACGAGCTGCCGAATCGCCCCCGGCTGGTCGCCCTGCGGCGTATAGTCGGATTTCAGCGCGAAGAGCTTGCTTTGCTCCCGTTGTTCAACCATGAATTCGCTACACCCCGATCCTATGAGTTCTATGAATGATCCTATTAACTGTATGCCCATATTGGGACGAAATAATAGACAATCTATCGGTAAATTACGCGCAACCCGAATGCTCAAGACGCGCCTTGCTTCGGCTCCCGCCGGCTTCGGACAGGCGGCAATCGGCATAAGAATATGTGTTCCCATTCTTATTCATTATACCGTGTCGCCCCCCAGGTTGCAATGAGGGATCATCTTTCCATGCATGCCAAAAGCCGCCTCGCCCCCAACCAAAAAAGGCCCCGGACGCATGCCGGAGCGGCATGGCCGGTGGCCCCAAGGCGCCCGTCTACATCGACGCCGTCGTCGAACGGTTTCGGCTTCGCGCCGTCCGCTTCCGCAGCAGGTCGAACAGCGACGCCGGCGACGCCGCGGCGTAGAAGGCCGCTTGGTCGTCCGGTGCGAGGACCACGCCGAGCTGGTGATGCTCGCCCGCGTAGCGCGCGCGCTGCACGAACTTCACGTGGCCTTCCAGGTTGACCGCTTCGAGCTTGCAGAAGGCCGAGTTCAAATATAGCGCCGCGTGCAGCTCTTCCTTCGTATGCACCCGGACGCCGTTCGCCTTCTGGATAATCTCCCCGGCCTGCAGGCCCATCGCTTCCGCGGGCGTGCCCGGGATGACAGCCAGAATCCGCAGTCCGCGGTCGTCGTGGACGAAGAGCGGCGCGTTCGCGTCTTCCTTATAGTAACTGACGGCGACCAGCGCCTCGTGCAGCAGCAGCGCGCAGAGCACTGCGACCAGCAGGAGCGGCGGCCAATAATAGGCCGCGACCGCCGCGGCGCCGACGACCGCGCCGTAGATGAGCAGCGCCTTCGAGGAGCTGCGCGTCTTCGCGCCCGGCAGCATCGTGCGCGTCATTTCCGTGAAGCCGATCATCATCGGGAACCCGATCATCGTCACGCCGTGGCTCCACGCTCCGCCGCCGCCGAGCAGCAGCGACCACGGCAGGTGGACGGCATCCGCACTGCCCGCGGCCGCCGGCACGAGCAGCAGCATCGGCACCGGCCAATAGCCCTGCAGCATGTACCCGCCGATCAGCTTGCCGCGCTTGCCTTCCAGGAACAGCGGGCTCGCGAACCGCGCGCCCTGCCAGCGGATCAGCAGCCCTTCCGCGAGATGCATCAGCGCCACGAGCACGAGCAGGCCGGGAATGTCCAGCCCGGCGATCGAACGGACCGCCTCGCCGATCCAGCCGCTCCGCCCATCGAGCGCCGTGAAGCCCAGCGCCCACTGCGCCAGGCCAAGCATGCCCGCGCTGTAGGCGAAGCAGAGGTAGCGCACGCGCACGAGCAGGAGCACGATCGCGGTGCCCCACAGCCAGAGCACCGCCTCGCCGTCGACCGCGACGCCGAGAAACAGCCCCGCGAGGGACAGCGCCACGCCGACGGCAAGTCCGGCAAGCATCGTCCGCGCCAGCTGGTTCGGCCACGCGTGCAGACGTACGTGGAACAGCTTGCGCTCCAGCCGCGTCTGCCGGAAATATTGGAGCATGATCAGAATCACGCCGATATAGTAAAACGGGGACAACAGCAGCCCGAGAGCCGCCGATCCCATCATGCGAAGCACATCCAAGACTGCGTCCAAGCTCTTCACTCCCTTGTGCATCCAGATGAACGGCCGGCGCCGGCGAATCGATCGCCCTATGTAAATCCGCATAAACCGCCTTAAAAAAAGAAGGCCGGTTCCGCATGACGCGGACGCTCAGCCTTCTTGTTATTCGACGCGGGGGTTTGATTTCCTGCTGGATTATTTTGCAACTCCCAGCTTGGCGCCCAGCACCTCCACTGCTTTGCGCATCTGGGTGTCGCTGTTCTCGTCGCGAATCTTCGCGATGATCCGCTCCTCCAGCTTTTCCGCCGTCGCTTTGTCCGCTTTGCCCGTGACCGGCAGGCCTTCCTTCTTCTGGAACGCCTTGATGCCGCTCGCCGTCGCCGCGCTGTAAAAGCCGTCCTTGCGGTCGACCTTGTACCCGAGCCCCGCCAGCATAATCTGCAGGCTCTTCGTCTCCTCGTCGATCGTGTCCGGCAGGAGCGTCTTCGTCTTGGACATCCGCGCCGCGGTGTAGTAATCCGGCGGCTGCACGGCCACATCCGGCTTCAGCCCTTTTTCGTGCACCCAATTGCCGAGCGGCGTGAGCCACTTGGCGATCGTCATCTTGACGAGGCTGCCGTCGCCCAGCTGCTTGTCGTAGCTGACCTGTACCGTGCCTTTGCCGAACGACGTCTCGCCGACGAGGACGGCATGCGCTTCTTCCTTGAGCGCGCCGGCCAGCACCTCGGAAGCGCTGGCGCTCCCTTTATTGATGAGCACCGCGACGGGGTATTTCTTTCCGGGCCCGTTCGACACGGTTTTCTCCCGATGGCCGCTCTTGTCCTCCACCTGCACGATCGGTTCGCCCTTCGGCACGAACGGCTGCGCGACCGACACCACGACCGGCAGCACGCCGCCCGGATTGCCGCGCACGTCGATGACGAGCGCCTTCATATGCTGCTTCTCCAGCTTGTCCAGCTCCTCGGCGAACCGTTCCCCCGTGTTCAGCGAGAACTGGCGGATCTCGATGACGCCGATCCCGTCGTCGCGCAGATGGGCGTAGACGGTCTCGTAATCGATGTCATCGCGCACGATCGTCAGCTGCAGCGGCTTGGCCATGCCCGCGCGCTGGATGACGAGCTTGACCTTCGAGCCCTTCGGCCCGCGAATCTTCGCCACGGCGTCGTTCAGCGACAGGCCGGCCAGCTTCTCGCCGTTGACGGACAAGAGCACGTCGTTCGGCTGTATGCCCGCGCGCTCCGCCGGCGAGCCTTTGATCGCCGACTCCACGGTCACCTTGCCGTCCTTGATCTGCACGCCGGCGCCGATGCCCGTGAACGAGCCTTCGATTGTCTCGGAGAACTGCTTGGCCACATCCTTCTGCATGTAGACCGAGTACGGATCGCCGAGCGCCTCCATCATGCCGTTGGCCGCGCCGTCGAGCACCTTCGCCCGGTCCACCTCGCGAAAATATTTCGTCTCGATCAAGCCGAGCACCGTATTCAGCTTCTGCAGCTCGTTCTCGCTAAGCCCATATTGTCCGGACGATTCCGACGACGCCGCCCTGGCCGCCCCTTCGCCGCCGATGACGACGAATCGGTCCGCCACGGTCAGCGTGACCAGCACGGAAGCCGCCATCGTCAGCAATATGAACGCCGCCACTGTTCGTCCTCTAAACTGCACATCAACACCCCTTCACGCGCCGGCGGTTCGGCCGGCGTCCGTATTCCCAACTTTCCTAGTATATGACAAGCCGCACCCAATTATTTGCTGCATGGGTGCGGCGCGTCGGTTCGGCCATGGAGCGCACGGCTCCGGGCTTGCTATTTTATTTCAAATACGGCGCCGGATTGACGGCCTTCTCGTTCAGCCGGACTTCGAAATGGAGGTGGTTGCCCGTCGACATGCCCGTGCTGCCGACCTCTGCGATCTTCTGGCCGCGCTTGATCTTTTGGCCCTTCTCGACCAGGATGCCGCCGTCGCGGATGTGGCCGTAGATGGTCCACAGGCCGCCGCCGTGGTCGATAATGACGCAGTTGCCGTAATCGCTCCACCATTGGGCGACGATGACGACGCCGGACTCGGCCGCGTAGATCGGCGTGCCCTTCGGCACGGCCATGTCCATGCCGGTATGCAGCTTCTTCGCGCCGGTAATCGGGTGGATCCGGTAGCCGAACGGCGAACTGAGGTGCCAATTGGCTCTAAGCGGCATGCCCAGCTTGCCGCCGGGATTGTAGTAGACCTTGATGGAATTTTTCTTCGCTTCGAGATCGGAGACCTTCTTCGCCAGCTGGATCAGCAGTTCCTCCTGGTCCGAGCTGATCTCGTCGAGCTCGTCCGCCTGGCTGCTGTATTTCTGCACCATGACTTCCTTCTGCTGTTCCTTGTCCTTCAGCAGCGCGCGGTAATCCGCCAGCTTGCCGTACATCGTCTTCACTTCCGCCAGCGAGCTTTCGACTTCCTGCTTCTTCCGCTCGACGAGCGCCTTGTCTTCCTTGCGATTCGCCAGAATCTCCTTGTCCTGCCCCAGAATGGAGGACAGCGAATCCATGCGGTCGAGGAAATCGCTGAAGCTCGTCGCGCTGAGCAGCACGTCCAGGTAGGACACGATGCCGTTCGTATACATGAGGCGGACGCGGGATTTCAGCAGCTGGTCCTGCTTCTGGAGCCGGTCCTCCGCGGCCTGAAGCTCCTCGCCCGTCTTGCGCACTTCCGCTTCCTTGTCGTCGATCTGGGACTGCACCGCATTCATCTGGGTGCCGACTTCGTTGATCTGGGTGACGATTTCGGTGACGGACTGCGCCGTCTTCTCTTTCATCTGCAGGATATACGCCTTGTCCTTGTCCGCCTGGTTGCGGTTATGCGTAGCCGCGCTCATCTCCTTGCGAACCTGCGCCAGCTCCCGGTTGATCTTGTCCAGCTGCGAAGACGCCTCGCCGGGCGTCGGTTGAAAGATGGTTCCCGCGAGCACGAGCGCCGCGAATAACAGCAAGCCTCTCTTCACGTTCACAGTCACACCCCTACACTTTCAAATATTTGCGTACGGACAGCGTGCTTCCCCAGATGCCGATGAGCAGGCCAAGCCCGAAAATAACCGCCGAAACGGTAAAACCCGCTTCCTGCAGCGTCACGAGCTTGATCATCATGAGGCCGAGCTCGAACTGGGATGCGTCCACGAGCTGCGAGTAGCCGAGCAGCAGGCCGGCGACCGTGACCGCCGCGCCGATGAAGCCGATGAACGCCCCTTCGATGAAGAACGGCCACCGGATGAAGTTGTTGGTCGCGCCGACGAGCTTCATGATGCCGATCTCGCGGCGCCGCGCCAGAATCGTCGTCTTGATCGTATTGGAGATGAGGAACATCGCCGTCAACGCCAAGCCCGCCACGATGACCAGGCCGATGTTGCGGACGGCGTTCGTGATCTTGAACAGCTTCTCGACCGTCCCCTTGCCGTACTTTACGCTCGTGAACGGCTTGGAGGCGTCCCCGCTGCCGAGGGCCTCGATCTTCTTCGCCGCGTACGCGATGTTCTGCGGGTCGAAGACGTCCACCGTGAAGGAATCCGGCAGCGGGTTGTTCGTCTCGTCGTAGCCTTCGAGCAGATCCGAGCCGTCGGCGCCGATGCTCTTGCGCAAGTCCTCGAGCCCCTGCTCCTTGGAGACGAACGTCACTTTCTTCACTTCGGGCATGTTGCCGATGGCGTTCTTGAGCTCGCCGATCTTCGCCTCCGGCGTGCCCAACTGCAGGTACACCCGAATCTGAACCTGGCTCTCGATCTGACCCGCCAGCACGTTGACGTTCATCGCGAGCAGCAGAAACACGCCGAGGATGAACAGCGAGATGACGATGGAGCTCACGGAGGCGAAGGTCATCCAGCCGTTGCGGACGACGTTCTTCAGCCCTTCGCGGAGATGCCGGAGGACGGTGCTAATTTTCATACCCGTACTCCCCTCTCGCTTCGTCGCGCACGATCGAACCGTTCTCGATGGCGATGACGCGCTTGCGGAGCGTGTTCACGATCTCTTTGTTGTGCGTGGCCATGATGATGGTGGTCCCGCGAAAATTGATCTCCTCGAGCAGATTCATGATGCCCCACGAGGTCTCGGGATCGAGGTTGCCCGTCGGTTCGTCCGCCACGATGACGGACGGGTTATTGATGATGGCGCGCGCGATGGCGACGCGCTGCTGCTCGCCCCCCGACAGCTGCTGCGGCAGGCTGTTGTGCTTCCCGCGCAGCCCGACGAGCTCAAGCATCTCCATCGTCCGCTTCTTGATGATGCGTCTCGGCGCTTCGATGACCTCCATGGCGAACGCGATGTTTTCGTAGGCCGTCAGCTTCGGCAGCAGGCGGTAATCTTGGAATATCACGCCAATGTTCCGGCGGACGAACGGGATTTTGCGCGGCTTCAGCTTGCCGATGTTAAATCCGTTGACGGAGATTTGCCCTTTGGTCGGAATCTCCTCGCGGTAGATCAATTTCATGAACGTGGATTTCCCCGCCCCGGAAGGCCCTACTAGATAAACGAATTCATTGCGCTCTATGAGAACGGAAACGCCGCGCAGGGCATGCGTGCCGTCCGCGTACGTTTTCCAAATATCCTGAAGCTCGATCACGATATCACATCCTGTAGGTAGTCAGCTTCTAGATATTCGACAGAAGCAGGCGAAATCCTCTACGAAAGTCCCACATTCTGCATTTTTTCATATTTCTCATCATGGCCGCCGCGGGGTTCCGGAGAGGGGGACGAGAGTTTTTCGACAAATGAAAATAGACCGTCCGCTATTGCGGACAGCCTACAGCCTATATCGAGGTTGTGCCGGATACCTCTCGCAGCTTCACCAACCGCTTTACTTCAAAGATTTCAATAAGCTCCGAATTTCGTCCGCGCTTTCAGCCCGATAAATCCGCTCCTCGAGCTCTGCCCAGTCTTCCTGATTCGGACTCTCCAGCCAGCGGCAGCCTGCCGTATCGACTCCAAACCGGATTTGCACAAATCGGCTCAATGCCGCTCTTCTCGCCTGTTGTGCCGCTTCGCGTCCCGCGATTTCCGCGTGAATATCGCCAGCCGCTAAGGAATCCGTACTAATCCCGTGAACACTTCCGGCCAAGTCCCGCAAAAGCTTCATATCATTGACGCCATGAACGAGCACTCTCGCGCCCGCTTCCCTTATTCGCGCTCCAGTCTCTTCCGTATACTGGTCCGAGCGAACGGCCACAAAGGCAATCTTATTTTCTCTGACAAACGCCGTTTCGGCTTCTATCGTATTTGGGGTCGCGTCAAGGATATAAACGTAGCGCGGAAACGGAAAAATCGATTCGACAATCCGGTGCATTTCTATCGATTGCAGCTGCGGAATGACTCGCAGAAGCAGGCTGAAGCCGAAAGGAGCCGCCGCGCTGATCAGCTTGTCGAACATCATCTTCAACCGCCTGCGGTCAGCGGAATTGATATTCGCAATGACATAAGCATCCGGATATCTAGCGAGAAACCCGAATAAGGCGAAGCCGGGCTGCCAGTCATGCCGAAGCACCACTTCCTCATCGGCCGTCAACTCGATATCGGCCGTAAATGTTCGAAAGCCCCCAATCGAATAGCTTTGTTCGAAGACCTCCAACGCATTGGAGTTTTTAATCCCGTTCAGCTGTCCGCCTGCATGGTAAATTGCCCGAAAAGCACTCGTGGCTAGTCTTTGAGGAGCGGCACGATATAGACTGCCCTCCTCCGCGAGCGTGGCGAATACATCGAACGACGTCGAGATACACGCGCCATCCGGGGGACATACCACAACGTTCCACCCTCGACGATTCCTGCTGAACTCTACGCCGTCGATCTCGATCTTGCTGCGGTTGCTCGACAGTGCGCCGCCGCTCACGAGCTCGATCTGCCGAGCACCGTCGTCGATGCGCCAACGCAGTTCTTCCGCCGAACAAGCTTCATGCAGCACTTCGTAGCCTGCCCCTTCTAATTTGCGCGCCGCCCAGAGGTAGCTTTGACGCAATTTCGAGCGATCGAGCTGCGCGATCCCCATATCGGCCAACCGGCTGCTCGCCTCGCCCGACAACCGCTGGCTGCCATCGTCCTTGACCGCGACCAGCACCAGCGCCCCTGCAGGAATCCCGGCCAGAAACGCGTCGATTGTCCGGCCCTGGATCAACGCTATGCCGTATCCGCGTTGTTCGAAGTAGGGAATATGACCGCTATGATGAAAATAGATCGGCCTATCATTACTTTCCAAATCGATTTGTCCAAACGATTGAATCCAATAGCCGCGCCGGCGATAGATTTGCGCGCGGTAAGCGGTATAGGCCAGCGACTCTGAACCGCCGGCTCCCGGCCTGTTTAACGGCACCGGGGGAATATAAAGGCTCTCGAGCTCCGCAAGGCCATTATCGACAGAATTAGGCGCCATGCTTCTCCCCCTTGGACGGAAGAGCGCGGTAGACGGACGTATCGTCAAACATCGTTACGAACGTATCCACCCTATGCACCCGCTCGACCTTGGAGTCGATTAGATCGAAAATGACGATATTCATGCCCCTGCGGTTCGGCGAATGCTCCTGGCCATCGATCTTAATGCTCGAATGGTTGCCTGAGAATAGCCCCTGGCTGCTGACTTCAAGGCTGACCGGCATGACATAGCCCCCTGCTTCTTCCCCGAGTTCGAACCGTTTGAAGAGCGGTCGATCCGAACATTCCTCATATAGCGATACATAGGACTGTTCGACTTTCTTCCAGATGACGTTGATGTAGCTGCAGCGCAAGTATTCCCTCGTCAAAGCGCGAATGCCGACCTCGCTTAATCGTTCTTGCCACTTGTGATTGACCGCCTGGGTCCCATCGTCCTTAACGGCAAGAATAATCAACGAAAACGGTTTTGCCGCTTGAATGATGTCCAACAGGCTCGTGCCTTGTACAAGTTGAAGCGAGTAACCGGCGTCCCAAAGCTCGGGCATAAGCGCGCTATCGTCAAAATGAAGATGAGGCCGACCGCGGTCAAAGCCGACGTCGAACGCATCCATGATTTGAACCGAATGGTCGGCGCAAAGACGCTTGAACGCCTCGTACGCGGACAATTCTTCTTTCCATTGCGGGTTCTCGATAATCAGCTTCACTCGTTCTCCCCCGCTCATCACCGATTCCCATCTGGCAAAGACGTTTGACGCTTCCGGCTTGCGGATGACGGGTTCCACCCGGACGTCCGGCTCATGAACCGCCAGAGCGCCGCGGCTCGCCTGGCTCCACCCGGTTAGCTTTGCCATCCTCGCCAAAAGCCAGATCCACGCCGCCGCCAAAACAATCGAACCGAATTGAAGCCAACCGACGATCACGAAATCTCCTCCCGAAGCAGGCTAGCCTTTACGGCTCGATACATTCCGCTAGACACGAGCGTTGTCGAGAAGGTATCCGCGTGGAAAGCGTCGATGACATGCCCCGTGTCCATGTCGATTACCGCGAAGTTAAGCCCCCTTGCGTTCGAGCAATAGGATTTCCCGTTGATCTTGATCTCCGCCTTATTGCCTACGAACGCGCCTTTACTTACGATTTGAAGCTGCACGGGGAGTTCTAAACCGCTGACCCAGCTTCTCTCGCTCCATTCCAACTCAATGGGATTCGGGGAAACTTCTTCGAAGAGGGACAGAAAGCCTCTGTTCTTATACACCACGTTCACATAACTGTGACGGATCTTGGTGTGGTCCATATTGTGAAATCCGAAGCCGGTCATCGCTTCGGCGAATTCGGGAACGAAGCGGCTTGCGCCCTCGTCTTTGACCGCGACCGCCAGAAGCGTGTGATCCGGAAGCCGGTCCAAATAGCTTGGGAGCGGCACTGCGTTAATCTGTTCGACATCATATCCTTTGGCGGACAATAATTGAATATAATTGGGATCATCGAAATAAATCGGCGCTTCGCCGGCATTCCAATCGATGGCTGCGTAGAAATTAATGTTTTTGTTTCTAGACCGGCTATAGAAGCGTCCTAATTTAAGCAGGCTCTCCAGGTCGTTGCCTTGTCCCTTCAGGAATTCGGCTTCCATTCCGTATGAAATCGGAATCACGATGCCGCCGTCTTCGACGATATGCAGCAGCTTCTCGATCGTCGGCGAAAAAAACGGTGCCGCGGCCTCTCTCCCTTTCGGAGCAGTATGCAAAAGATCGTTCGAGATCAAATAATCCGACCGAAGCAGTTGTTTTGCGGAATCGTCGAAATGACGCTTATTATCACCGGATAACGGAAGCAGCATCTTGCGATTGTGTCGATCGAACAAGGTGCTTTCCGCATATTCGCCGGAAGCGGAGGCGCAGCAAAGCGTATCCTTCGTCGCAAATGAGCCGAGCGGATATTGCGACAACGGGATCGCGCGATCGGCAGGCGCCTGAAGCAAACTCATCCCCATGCCGTACGGAATTCGCGGCAATCCCAACAAATGCAGCAGCGTCTGCCCCACATCCATCGTGCTTCCGACACGATCGTCGGAGTGTCGAATCCTTCTATCGGAATCCCCGCTGGCGACAACGAAAGGAACCTTCGCCACGCTCATGCGATTCGGATCCCTCAAAATCGTCGATTGCGATATTCCAAGCACCTCGTAGAGCTCCGGAAGGTGATCGACCGGTACCCCCTCGTGATCGCCGTAACATGCAATGACGGTATTATCAAGCAGCCCTTCTTGATCCAGGCGCTCATAAAAATGCTGCAGCGCGCGATCCGCATAGTTGACGCTTTGATAGTACATGGCGAGCATATCGGGGATTTCTTTGCTTAACTGCAGTCCCCAACGCTCCTTCTCCAATTGAAAAGGGAAATGGGAGGTCAGGCTGATCATGAACGCAAAAAAAGGCGTTTTCATTGCTTTTATTTTTTCGACCGATTGCTCGAAAAACGAGAAATCCGACATCCAAAACGATGCTCGGTCGTGGGAATCGTAATCCTCCTCGGCATGGAATGCCTCGAATCCATGCGTTCGCATCATTGCCCTGCGGTTATAAAAGTCTCCCTTATACCCGTGATACGCCATGGCATGGTAGCCGTTGTCTCGTAGAATAGCGGGAAGACCATAATAGGTTTTATCGTAATGGCTGTAGTTGACCACTTCGTTTTTGGAAGGGAACAACGATTGAAGAACCGCTAGTTCGGCGTCGGATGTATGCCCCATTGCGAATTGGCTGAAGACGTCGGTGAATGCCAGGTTGTCGCCGGCTAGCCGATTCAAAAAAGGCGTTACCTCCTGTCCCTCGACACGATGGTGCAGAAGAAATTGCTGAAACGATTCGAGCTGAATCAAAATGACGTTCATGCCTTTGAATTTGCCGAACCATTCGTCATCGTCGATCCGGTCTTCAGCCGTTGCTTCCGCCGGCACTTCTTGTTCCGGGAGGAGAGGCGTATTTCCGAACAGCATCTCCTGCTCCGAGCGCCTTTTCCGTTCCAGCAGCCACGAAAAATAGTACGAAAAAAACATGCCGAACCGATGAACCGCGATCGTCCCTGTCCGCAGCTTGCTCAGCTGCCGATAGGTCATCATGAACAGCGACAGCAGAACGATGTCGGTCAACAGCCACATCCAGACGATGCCGGCCTCAGGCGGAGCAACGATAAACACTGTCGCGGACACCTCGGCCAACAGAAGAACGAAATAAATATCGCTGCGCTTTACGAGGCGAGGGAGTGCCTGCAGAAGCATGGCGCGAGTAACCGCATTCGTTTGAGGCGAGAAGAGGAACTGTCTGATTTGGGCTCGTTCCACGATCGTGCCGAAAAATCGGACATGGATTAGATTCGTATAATAGGCAGCCGTGAGCATAACCGCCAACACGAGGGCAATCCATGGATTCCAATCGGCGACCGATTGAAAACCGATCCCCGTCAACGCGGATACGGCCGCCTGTTCCGATGAAATCCATATCATCCCCCTCGCGCGATTCAACAACATGTTACACGCGAGATGCCAGATGGCAAAAGATAGCGCGATTATTACGAAGGACATCGATGACTACCTTCTTCCCTCAGCCGAACTCCATGACGTCCGGCTGAAAATAAAGCTGCGTTTCCTCGCTGATCCACTGCAGACGGCCAAAGCTGGCCGCGCCGCCATTCGCCTGCGTTCCCCTGACAAAAACCTCTCTGCCTTGACGAAGCGCATGGAGAGCCTCATTTCTCCATGCTTCCGGCTTGGCCTTCGGCCCTAAGCGAATCTCGAGCGGCTGCGGCCGGCTGCGACTCGTCGCCCGCTCCGTACCGGCATCGCCGCTCTTGCCGAGCATCTGCCGAATGACCCGCTTCCAGCGTTCCTTCCAGACCGCTTTATTAAACGCTTTGGATACCTCGTAAGCGTTTCTTCCCAGCGTCAGCCGCAGCTCCCGATTGTCCAGACATTCCACCACCGCCGCACGCAGCGAGCTGCTGTCGGGATCGATCAGCCTGCCGTTAAACCCGTCGATAATAATGTCGGTCAACCCGCCGACTCTGGTTGCGATCACCGTGTTTCCGGTAGCGCAGGCTTCGAGGCAAGACAAGCTTGTCCCCTCGCTGTACAGCGTCGGAATCAGGACGATGTCGGCTTCCTTATAGACCAGATGCATGTCGTCGGGATCCCGGTGATAACAAAACACGCGCCCCGGCCAACGCTCGGCCGCCTCGCGAATGCGAGCGACGTCTTCTTCGAACCCCTTGCCGACGAAATGAAATTCCGTGTTCGGATAACGTTCGAGAATCTCGTCCACAATCGCCAGCGTAATATAAAGTCCTCTAGCTTCATAGAGCCGCCTTGGATAAACGATCCGAATCTTCCCGTCGTCCTGCTTCGCAACCGGAAAAAATATCGACGGATCGACATAATTCGGAATCGTCTGCATCCGCCGGCCGATTTCGAAAGATACCGTTTGGAACCAGTTCGCGGTGTTGGTATCCACGGAAACCATGGACTGTACCTGCTCGGCGCCGCGTATGAACCGTTCGTTATGCCGCCAGAAGGACTCGCCGTCGCTAAACTGGCAGGCGGGATTGTCCCATGCCACGCCGTGGCTGATTCCGATGCTGGGATGTGCGGCTTGCGGAAATGCTTGAAAAAAAGCCGAGTACAGATTCAGAACCGAATTGTTCTGGGCGATTTGTATATAGCGCCGATTAAACGCCTCGATATTCGCAAACGTAAATGCCTTCATATCCAGGTCTTCATGGCCCAAGCTGTAAACGTCGATCTGTTTATATTTGCGATACCATGCATAATTGCCGTATTGATATACATCCATTCGATATCCGAGCTCTTCGCAGACTTCATGCAAATCGACGAGATACCGTTCGGCACCGCCGGTATAGTAATTTCCCCCTTCATAATCGAAGAAGGTAGCCGTAAATACGCCGATATGAGGAGTGTTCAACCTGTTCGCATAGATCGGCCAGCATGAAGGCTGCGTCTCCATAAGCGCCGTTACCGATGACGCCCTTGAATTCCACTGGTTATCCTCCGCAATCTGAGCGAGGTGGCGCCGCGCATCCGGTGTGAGGTTCCACATCTCGGCCGTGAGCTCATACGGTTCTTCTGCATTTACGAAGGTAATTCCCGGTCCGGCAAACGGAAGCACTTCCGCAATCGGAGTCGAGATAATCGGCTTCCCGACAGCGCAATACTCAAAAAACTTAACGGGAGAGACAGCGTTCGTCAGCGTGTTTACAACAAAAGGTATCAGTAACGCGTCGAAATAGGCCGCGTATTGTTTCAACTCTGCATAAGGCTTCGCACCCAAGAGATGAACATGCGCATTGAATCGATCCGGATCGAGGCCGCAATGTCCAATCAACACCACTTCAGCCTGCATACGTTCCGCCAGTTCATTGACCAAGTCCGTGTCGAACCATTCTTCAATCGCCCCGTAATAGCCCAGTATTCGCTTCTTGGCACGCAGAATGGGCGCAAGATCGGCAGGCGCTTCGGGTTTTTCCCCCGCTGAAAATTGAAAATCGGAGATCCGCGACGCGTTCGGCAAATAAACGGCGTCCTGTCGTTCGCCGACATACTCGCTCAATTTTCTGGCCGAATAGGTCACGATATCAGCCTCATGCAACACCTGATAATGTTTAGCCAGCATCATCCGGTCGAAGTAACTGAAAAAATCGACGCGGTCCAGCACATCGTACCAAACGGTCCTGTGAGGGAGATGCTCGATCCATGAATTCTGCATGAGATACGTGTTAAGAACGAGCACGTGGAATGTTTGGAGCGCCTGAAGCAGGTCCTCCTGACGGGCCACCAAGTAGAGTCCGTCCTCCACTTCCCGAATAGCAGGTTCTTGACCGGGATCGCAAAAAAAGCAAAGATACCCCATTCTGGAAAATTCAATCAATAGGTGCTGCGGCCGCTGAAGCGGTTCCCAGTGCACCGCATTCGGATAGACGATAATACCCGTTCGGCTTTCCCGATTGAGCACGGCCAGTATCGATCTGGCGCCCTCGGACAATGGCGCCTCCGCCACCTCGCGATAATAGTTTGACCGCGCCTCGTATTCGGTTGAGAACAGTAGATCCTTGCTCGCGAGTTCCGCCTCTTGCGCCTTTATTTGCTGCTTCAGGGTTTCAAGCCTTGTATCCTGAGCCTGGATCTCTGCTTCCAATGTCACCAGGTCCCGCTCGACATCCTCCAGCTTTCGGTCTTGGTCCTGAAGCAATTGTCCGACATGACCAATCGCGGTTTTCAACGCCTCCGCTTCTCGCTCAAGAATAGCGGTTGCGTGAGCAGCAAGTGTCTTTTTAACAGCCATCGCTATCCCTCCCAAGCTTAAGCTTAGAAAGCACGGAGACGACCGATGGCTCATCCTTTGCGGACTCGAGCGCAATCGCATCTTTTCGGGCCATGACGTACCTTCTCCAGCTCTTTTGCGAATAAGTGACTACATGTGCCTCTGCCAGGAGCTCGAAATGCTTGAACCGCGCTGCCGGGCTGACGCCCCATAATTCGTTTTCGCTTGCGCAGACATCGTACCATATCGCTTTTTGTGGCAATAGATCGAACCAGGCTGCCTGCTGGACCCCGGTGCAGACGACGACCGGCGCGATTTTGTTGGCAAGCAGCCATCGCAGCAGCGCGGACTCGTCGTTGTATACGCGATACCCGTTTTCCTCGAGGCCGGGCGAATTGGATGCTTCCGGGTCAAAATAAAGGCACAGGCAGCCCGATTCCGCCAACCTACTCAGCAGCTCGGATGTACGATGTCCGCCAACGCGGATGCCGTCCGGTGCGATGATGATGCCTTTAAAGGGAGCTATATCTTCGGGCAATTCCATGCCGCCTTCATTTCCGCCGGTCAATTGCATCCGCTCTAAATAGTACTGCTGTCTACGTTCATAATCCTGCTCATACGCTACTTGGCCGCTATGCCTCTCAAGCACCCGAGCCATTCGTTCGAAATACTGTTCCAGCGAATCGGCTTCCCGGACCTTGTCCTCAAGGGTGTTTCGCAGAACGACTGCCTCGTCCTGCATTCGGCGTTTTTCCCTGTTTCGTTTTCCGAGCTCCCGCAATTGTCTTCCATGAATACCGCGCAGAGCTTCCAATTGGCTCTCACGATGATCCTGTTCAAGAAGAACGGCGGCAGCCGCTTGGTAATCCTCACGATACATGTCCCACAAACCCCTGCCTTCAAATAAAACTTAAATACAGCCATTTCCGTTTCAGCTTATCGTGCAACGCCGGCCATCCGCCAAGGCTCCCATTATCGATCCGAGCGGACAAGCTCTTATCGTGAATCCGATAGTAATACAGCGGCTCCTGCAAATGGACCATTTTCCCCGAAAGCGCCAACCGGATCGTAAAATCGCGGTCCTCGATGCCGAACATCGTCTCGTCGAACGTCCCCGATCGCGCCATCGCCCCTGTCCGCCAGATCAGGGAAGGACCGCCGTTCTGCAGGCCGTTCAGCGTGTAACCGCGCAATCGTTTGGTCTCGATGACAATGCCGTTTGCGTCGATATGATAATAATCGGAAAATACAGCGCTAGCTTGTGAATCCTCCGATATCGCCCGAACCATGCGTTCCAGCCAGCGGGGATGCGCCTTGTTGTCGGCCGAAGTCCAACCCATCAACGAGCCGCCGGCTACTCGAATGCCTTCGTTGAGCGCGCGAGGCAGTCCTTGATTCGCTGCAAGCCGCTTGTATATGACCCTGTTATCATAATGGAATTGATTGACGATCGACGCCACGTCGGCATCGGAGCCATCGTCGATGATAATGAGTTCCAAGTGAATGTAGGTTTGGCACAGGATGCTGTGAATGCTCTCGAACAAATACTCGGTGTCGTTATACACAGGCATGATAATGCTTACTTTCGGCCGTTCGTCTGCGATCTCCCGCAGCTTGTCCTGAGGCGACTCAAAAAGGACCGCCCATTCCCGCATATTTAAATAGCTGAATACCGGATACAAAAGCGATTGCGCGTGTGCGGAACGCACGTTGAAGGTATCGAGTATCGCGCGCGCGATGTTCTCTGTCCCCTCGGTTTGATGCGTTTCATAGATGGCCTCCGCCAGCCGGAATGCACAGTTCTCGTTCAGATAAGAAGAGCATTCCAAGCTGTGCCGCCAAGATAAGAGCGCTTGTTCAGTCTTGCCGAGCTGCCAGTGAAGTTCGCCGATCAAGAACAACCAATCGGACTCGTTCGTCAATACGTGCGTCGTCTCGAGCAAGGGATGCGCAAGCACCGTTTGCTCCAGCAAGGCTACTACTTCCGACTTCATGCCGTCAATGGTGCTGTTAGAAGCCAGTTTCCCGTATAAATAGATGAAATCCAGCTGTTCCTGTTCATCAAGGCCAGCCTCCAGCGCCTCGTAAATCATCTCCGAAGCCTGCTCCAATAAATTCAAATTATAACATGCCAAAATCTTGTAAAATTGAATGGTCGCCCAGGCTTCGTCCTTCACAGGCGGTTGCACGGCTTCGAGCACTTCGTCATAACGCTGGCACGCGAAGGCAAGCAGCAGCCGAGGCAGAGGCAGCAATTGCGAAGCTTGCGCCCAGTAGTCGTCTTTCCGGTCATGGGCAACGATCAAAGGCTTGGTAACAGAGATGCCTCCGCGCCTCATGAAGGCATTCGACGCCGATGTCGCTTCTTCGCTTGCGGCGCTCGCCTCAATCAATTTGGCGCCAAGATGCGACTCTGCCAAGCTCGTCATGCGAATGCGAGTCTCGTTCCATCGAGCGCCTAGCCGATCCGAAAACGCGCGAACGGCGATTGCGCCTTCTCGCGCGACCGCCGCAATCATATCATCGGCATCTACCGCTTTCTCCAGCCGCTCGTTGGCATGCCAGAACCAGACGATATCGCATCCGTTCTGCTCCGCAAACACCTCTGCCGCCTGCTCCATCGTTTTTCCTTCGAGCGCCAGATTATGGCTCCATGCACGGTTTGCCGATAGTAAAGAAGTTCGCCGGCTAGCGTCTTGATACGAGTCGGACCACATCCCGATCTTGTGCGGCAGTTGACTGAACCGTTCGTCGAGATGCGCCAGCAGTTCCTCTCCGTCCGTATCCAGTTCAGGGGAAATCACAACGATGGCCACCTTCATGCATTTGACCTCATTTCTCAATGCCTCTACAAGCAGCGGGCTTTCCAGAGCGGCGGCCCATTTGCGCAGCTTGAATCCTTTCGTTAGCGAAACACAATGATTCGGCATCGGCTTTGTTTGCCGTGCGACTCGGAGTTCCCACTCGGTGTACAGGCGAAAAGCCTGCTTCCATTGCCGCCTGTCGTAGCTTATCTCGGCTGCGATACCATATGGATCCGCATAATCGGGCAGTTCGCGGACGCATTCGTCTATCGCGGTGTCGATTTCGATCTGATCCTGCAGCTTTATAGAGGACATTATTTTATAATAATGCGCCTGCGCCCTGCTGTACGTTTCCATATCGCCAAGCAGGCGAAGCGCAGAATTGGCGTGTTTAAGGCTTTCGATGTAAGCCCCGATATGGTAATGTTCCGCCGATAAATAACGCTGAACCTTGCCATCGAGGGGGTTCTCTTGTACTTCTATCGACAATAGCTCCCTGTTTCTATCGCTCTTCGTGGCATGATGCTCCGACGAATAGCCGGTATGACGAAATCCGCCGTACGGACTCATCTCCGCTTGCTGTCTTGTACTCCCGTCCGCCGGAACCAATCGTTCGTGAATGCGGCCTTCATAACGAAACAGCGACGGCTTAAAGAACCGCTCCCCATGCGTGACGGCCAATAATTGGCCGGTCTTCGTTTCATAATGCGATATCGGAAACGCGATAATGGCCTTACTTGATTTGAGGGAGTCCGCCCAACTCCTGAAATCGAGCTGGTCGTCCCAATAGAACGTCTCATCCGCATCGATCGCAAGCACCCAATCCGCATGGCGTACATAGTGCAGGAGCTGATTTCGCGCCTTGGCAAAATCATTCGGCCAAGAAAGCTCATAGACGCTTGCCCCATGTTCGAGAGCCATGCCAATGCTTGCATCCGTAGACCCCGTATCCAAAACGATCGTCTCGTCAACGTAAGGCTGCACGCTTCTCAAAGCGCTCGCCAGCGTAGCTTCGTTGTTCCTTACCATCAAACAGCATGAAATACGCATAACTCTCATCAACCGCCATTCAGATCGCGATAGGACTCGAAAGCGAAGCAGGCCGTTATCCTGCTTCCGCAAGCTAACGGCTGCTCAACCTTCTACGAAACCTTATTAAACCGATGGATCGCTGTTCGAGATTTTCTTGCCTTCATTGAACAATGTGTTGACATTGGTTTTGTAGGTTGCGAAGCTGCTGCTCTTAATGAAGGTGTCGGTAACCAACGCAACTTCTTGACGATCAACCTTTTTTTGAGGCTCGAACTTGCCGTTTGTAACCGAGATCAGTTTTTGTTCGATAGCGGCTTGAACGTAGGCCTTTGCCCAGTCGCTGACTTGGTTTGCGTCGCTGATGGTGAGATTGTTGCCTTTGCCTTCAATGTTGGTTTGCGTAACGCGTACAAGAATCGCAGCCAATTCTTCGCGTGTCGTCACGTCGTTCGGACGGAATTTCCCGTCTGCCCCGGACATGATGCCGAGTTTATCCAAGGCGGCGATGTATTTCAAGCCCCACGAATCGGAGCTTACGTCGCTGAACGATGCGGTTTTCGAATCGGCGTTCAAGTTCAGCGCCCTTGCCAGAATAGCCGCTACTTGAATCCGAGTCAGGCTTCCCTCGAGATTCAAGGCTCCTGTTTCATCTCCGGTCAGAATGCCTTTAGCAATGAGCTCCTTTGCCGCGGCTTCAGCCGCGCTTTGCGCCGGCTTGTCGGTCGCCGCAAAAACCGCCGCCGGGGCAGCAAGCGCATTGACCACCATAGCAGACGAGACCACGTACTTTGTAATTTTGTTTTTTTTCTGCAGATCCAAACCTGATTCCTCCGTCTCTGAGTGCAATGTCATGCTCCTTATTACCTGGAACAATTTATAAGCGCACGAAAACTCGACCGCCTATTTACCTATATCGGCATCCGACACTACAATTTGAGTAAAATTAATAAAAAATTAAAAACTCCGGTTTCTTAATCCTTACGATCAGACTGGAAAAAACCGCCTTGGACGTGCATATACATGAAAGAAGCCCCCGCCCAAGGAGTTGACGCCAATTGAAAATCAAACGCCTCCATCTCGCCTGGACGCTGCTCGTCGCCTGCCTGCTGCTGTTCTCCGCCGGGTGGGGCGGCGTCTGGGTATACGCTTCGCAGCAATCCGTGCCACGGATGCTCGCCGTGACGATCGGCGGCGCCGCTCCCGCGAAAGGCTCGACCGCGATCGCGAGCGACGCGGCCGTCGGTCTCGGCGGCCTGAGCCTTGCGGACGCCAAGGGAACGCTTCTCGAGCGGAAAACCGCGCTCGGGCAGCTGAAGCTGACCGTGAACGGCGGAGCCGCGGGAACGAAGAAGACGACGTGGACGTTGGCCGAGCTCGGCTTGTCCGTCGATACGACAGCCGCCGAAGCGGCGCTCGCGACGCTGGAGACGGGCGGCCTCTGGGCGCGCGCGAAAGCCCGGTGGCAGTTTCCCGAACAGCTGACCGTCAGCGTCAGCTGGAAGCAGGCGGCGTTCGAGAAGCGGATTCGGAGCCAATGGGGCTATTTGGACGCCGGCAACCCCGCGAACGCGAAACGGACGATCACGGCGGATGACCGGATCGTCTATACGGCGCATAAAGACGCCTACCGGTTAGACGCGGATGCCATGTTCAAGACGGCGGTGCGGACGGTCGAACAGGCGCTCGCACAAGGATGGGACGGAAAGCTAAAGCCGCTCGTCCTGTCGGTCCAGCTGAAGGCCGTCCATCCTGCCGTGACGCTGGAGCGGCTGAAGGCCCAGGGCGTCGAACGCAAGATCGCCTCGTTCTCGACGGACTTCAAGACGAGCGGCGCGGGCCGCGTCTATAACGTGGACGTGACGGCCCGCACGCTGAACGGCTGGGTACTCGCGCCGGGCGAGGTCTTCGACTACAGCAAGGTCGTGGCGGCCACGAACGAGAAATACGGCTATCGCGCCGCGCCCGTCATCCTGAACGGCGAGTTCGTCGACGGCGTGGGCGGCGGCATCTGCCAGGTGTCGAGCACGCTGTACAACGCGGTGCTGCGGGCGGGACTCGAGCTGGTCGAGCGGCGCAACCATTCGCTGCCCGTCGCGTACCTGCCGATGGGCCAGGACGCCACATTTGCGGAAGGCGCGATCAATTTCCGCTTCAAGAACACGACCGGCAAGACGCTCGTCATCCGCACGGAGGTGGAAGGCCGCCGTCTCACTGTCAAGCTGTTCGGTTCGATGCCGCCAAACGTCCGCTACACAATCTCGTCCAAGACGGTCGGCACGATCGCGCCGGACGTCAAGGAAGTGCCGCGGCCCTCGCTGCATCCGGGCTCCCGCCGGCTGCTCGCCTCCGGCAAGTCCGGCTACGTGGTCGAGACGTACCGTTCCAAGCTCGTGGACGGCAAGGTCGTCGCCAAGAGCCGGGTATCGCGGGACACGTACAAGGCGCAGCCGTCCGTGTACGCCGTCGCGCCGGAGCAGGTACATCCGCGCGGCCATTCCGGCGAGAAGCCGCTGCTCGAGGACGGCGTGGCGGAGTGAACGGCACGGCGCCGCGGCCTGCGGCGGGTCGCCCTCGGCGGCGCAGCGGCTCGGCGGCGGCGCGCCGCAGGCTTGCCTGCGCGCCAGCCGGCCGCGCGGCTAGCCCGCGCGGCGGCGGCTCCCGCCGCACGGCAAAAAAGCCCCGACCGGGGCCAGCCCAATAATGGGCCGGTCCCGGTCGGGGCTTTCTCGCTGCCGCTGCCCGCGGCCACTTCGCTTAGCGGCTGCGCTCGGCGTATTCCGCGACCCACGCCGCGGTTTCGGCGAGCTCGCCTTCGGCGCGGCCGATCGCTTCCGCGACCTGCTTCGCCGCCGTGCCGCCGTAGACGTCGCGAGCGTTCACGACGTTCTCCGGCTGGAGGACGTCGTAGATGCGGTCGTCGAACAGCGAGGAGAACTGCTTGAACTCGTCCAGCGTCAGGTCAAGCAAATATTTGCCCTGCTGGATGCAGTACAGCACCGTCTTGCCGATGACTTCGTGCGCTTGGCGGAACGGCAGCCCTTTGCCGACGAGGAAGTCGGCGATGTCCGTCGCGTTGGAGAAGTCCTGGTTGACGGCCTGGCGCATCCGGTCCTTGTTGACCTTCATCGTCGCGATCATCGGCGCGAACAGCTGCAGCGCGCCCTGCAGCGTGCGGACCGTGTCGAACATGCCTTCCTTGTCTTCCTGCATGTCCTTGTTGTACGCCAGCGGCAGCGACTTCAGCACCGTCAGCAGGCCGACGAGGTTGCCGTAGACGCGGCCCGTCTTGCCGCGGACGAGCTCCGGCACGTCCGGGTTCTTCTTCTGCGGCATGATGCTGCTGCCCGTGCAGAACGCGTCGTCCAGCTCGACGAAGCGGAACTCCGTGCTCGACCAGAGGATCAGCTCCTCGCTCAGGCGCGACAGATGCATCATGACGATCGACGCGTGCGACAGGAACTCCAGGATGAAGTCGCGGTCGCTGACGGCGTCGAGGCTGTTCTCGTACACGCGGTCGAACTTCAGCTGGCTCGCCACGAAATGGCGGTCGATCGGGAATGTCGTGCCCGCCAGCGCGCCGGCGCCGAGCGGCAGCGTGTTGACGCGCTTGTAGCTGTCCTGCAGCCGTTCAATGTCGCGGCCGAACATGCTGACGTACGCCATCAGGTGATGCGCGAACAGGATCGGCTGCGCGCGCTGCAGATGCGTGTAGCCCGGCACGATCGTGTCGAGATTCGCTTTCGCCTGCGACACGAGCGCCTCCCGCAGCTTATGCAGCAGGTCGACGAACTCGACGACGCGCTTGCGCAGGTACAGGTGCATGTCCGTCGCGACCTGATCGTTGCGGCTGCGGCCCGTGTGCAGCTTGCCGCCGACCGGCCCGACGTCGTCGATCAGCGTCTTCTCGATGTTCATGTGAATGTCTTCGTCCGCCACGGAAAATTCCAAATCGTTGCGTTTGATGCGCTGCAGGACGCGGTGCAGCCCGTCCTTGATCGCCTCCACGTCCGCGGCCGGCAGGATGCCCTGCTTGCCGAGCATCGTGACGTGCGCGAGGCTGCCTTGGATGTCTTCCTCCGCCAGTTCCTTGTCGAACATGATCGACGCCGTGTATTCTTCCACCAGCTGGTCGGTTTTCTTGGTAAACCGGCCGCCCCATAGTTTGCTCACTCAGGTGCACTCCTTTGTCGGTTCTTCCCGTATTGCCGAACGACCCGGTCCGGTGCGGCGCACCGGGCCGGGTCTGCGACAGGCGGCGGCCGGGACCGGCAGGCCGGTCCGGCCGCTGCCGAAGGATCGAGTTGCCGCCCGGGGCCGGTGCCGCCGGAGGGCCTCAACGATCGCTTACGGCTTCCTGGTTACCGCCGCTTGTGCTGCTCCACGCCCGCGGATACTTTCAGGCGCAGCGCATTCAGGCGGATGAAGCCCGTCGCGTCGCCCTGGTCGTACGCTTGGGACGGATCGGCCTCCATCGTTGCGATATCCGGATTGTACAGGCTGACCGGGCTCTTCACGCCGGCGCCGATGACGTTGCCTTTGTACAGCTTCAGGCGGACGACGCCAGTCACGTTCTTCTGGCTTTCCGCGACGAGCGCCTGCAGCGCGAGGCGCTCCGGCGCGAACCAGAAGCCGTTGTAGACAAGCGTCGCGTATTTGGAGATGAGGGAGTCGCGCAGGTGCATGACGTCGCGGTCCATCGTCAAGGATTCCATCTTGCGGTGCGCGGCGAACAGGATCGTACCGCCCGGCGTCTCGTACACGCCGCGGCTCTTCATGCCGACGAACCGGTTCTCAACCATGTCGACGCGTCCGATGCCGTGCTTGCCGCCCAGCTCGTTCAGCTTCTCCATGACCTGAAGCGGGCTCAGCTGCTCTCCGTTCACGGCGATGCAGTTGCCGGCTTCGAACGTCAGCTCGACGTATTCCGCTTGGTCCGGCGCATCCTCCGGGGAGACGGACAGCACGTACATGCCTTTGTTCTCCTCGCTGCTCGGGTCGAACCACGGATCCTCCAGCACGCCGCTCTCGAAGCTGATGTGCAGCAGGTTGCGGTCCATCGAGTACGGCTTCGCCGCGGATGCTTGAACCGGGATGCCGTGCTTCTCGGCATAAGCGATCATCTCGGCGCGGCCCGGGAACTGCTCGCGGAACGCCTCGATGCGCCATGGGGCGATGACTGCGATGTCCGGCGCGAGCGCCGCGGCCGTCAGCTCGAAGCGCACTTGGTCATTGCCTTTGCCCGTCGCGCCGTGCGCGATCGCCGTCGCGCCTTCAGCCCGCGCGATGTCGACCATGCGCTTCGCGATGAGCGGGCGCGCGATCGACGTGCCGAGCAGGTACTGGCCTTCATACAGCGCGCCCGATTGGAACATCGGGAAAATGAAGTCCTGCGCGAATTCGTCGCGCAAGTCGTCGATGTACACCTTGGACGCGCCCGTTGCCAGCGCTTTCGCCTCCAGGTCGTCCAGCTCTTCCTTCTGGCCGATGTCGGCGGTGAACGCAATGATGTCCGCATCGTACGTTTCTTTCAACCATTTTAAAATAACCGACGTATCGAGGCCGCCGGAATAGGCCAACACGATTTTTTCCTTCGCCATTGCTCGTTTACGCTCCCTTAATAAGGAAATTTATGATGTCAGGCCGCGGTTGACCACAGCCGTACCGTTCGCAGGGCCTGCCTTCGGCGGCGCACCCTCCGCTTACATGATCGCGGCCATGACGGCCTTCTGCGCGTGCAGGCGGTTCTCCGCCTGGTCGAAAATGATCGAATGCTTGCCGTCGATGACGCCTTCGCTGACCTCTTCGCCGCGGTGCGCCGGCAGGCAGTGCATGAAGATGAAATCGGGCTTCGCGCGCCGCACGAGCTCCTCGTTCACCTGGTAGTCCGCGAACGCGAGCTCGCGCTCCTTCTGCTCCGCCTCGAAGCCCATGCTCGCCCAGACGTCCGTGTACACGACGTCCGCGTCCGCGATCGCTTCGCGCGGATCGCGGCAGACGTGGATGCGCGAGCCCGTCTCCGCCGCATATTCCTTCGCCATGCGCACGATGTCCGCATCCGGCTCGTAGCCTTCCGGCGTCGCGACCGACATGTGGAGGCCGAGCTTCGCCGCGCCGATGAGCAGCGAATGCACCATGTTGTTGCCGTCGCCGATGTAGGCGATCTTGAGCCCGGCCAGCCGGCCTTTATGTTCCAGCACCGCCTGGTAATCGGCCAGCACTTGGCACGGATGCGCGAGATCCGTCAGGCCGTTGATGACCGGCACCGTCGCGGCCCGCGCCAGCTCGATGACCGTGCGGTGCGCGAACGTGCGGATCATCATGCCGTCGAGGTAGCGCGACAGCGTCTGCGCGGTGTCGGATATCGTCTCGCCGCGGCCGATCTGCAGGTCGTTGCGGCTCAGGAACAGCGCCTGGCCGCCGAGCTGGTACATGCCGACCTCGAACGACACGCGCGTGCGCGTGGACGATTTCTCGAAAATCATGCCGAGCGTCTTGCCCTTGAGCGGATGGTACGTCTCGCCGGCCTTCTGCTTGCGCTTCAGCTCGATCGCGAGGTCGATCAAGTAGCGGATCTCCTCCGGCGTGTAGTCCGTCAATTCTATAAAATCGCGGCCTTTCAGGCTGACCGCGAGCTCTTCCTTCAGCAGTTGGGACATGGATGCCTCTCCTTTCATGTCAGCTGCGCCGCAGCCGTCAGGTCCGCGAAGATCGAGGCCAGGATGCTCACCGCTTGATCGACTTCTTCGCGCGACACGAGCAGGTTCGGCAGCAGGCGCACGACGTCGGGACCGGCCGTGATGACCAGCAGGCCGCGCTTCTGGCCCTCCGCGACGATCGGCGCTACGGGTCCGGCGCAGGCGATGCCGACGAGCAGGCCTTGGCCGCGGACGTCCTTCACGAACGGATTGCCGCCCAGCTTCGCGCGCAGCTCGCTCACGAGGTATTCGCCCGTCTCCGCCGCGCGGCCCGCCGCGTTCTCGCGCAGCATCATCTCGATCGTCGCCTTGACGGCAGCGGTCGCGATCGGCGTGCCGCCGAACGTCGAGCCGTGGCTGCCCGCCGGAAATGCCTCGGCCAGCTCGCCCTTCGCCAGCATCGCGCCGACCGGGAACCCGCTTCCGAGCCCTTTTGCCAGCGTGAAAATATCCGGCTCGATGCCGTAGTGCTCGAACGAAAACAGCTTGCCCGTGCGCCCCATGCCCGTCTGGATCTCGTCGAAGATCAGCAGCACGCCGCGCTCCTTGCACAGCTTCGCCAGATGCGCCAAGTACGCCGGGTCGACCGGGATGACGCCGCCCTCCGCTTGAATCGTCTCGATCATGACCGCGGCCGTCTTGTCCGTGATCGCCGCTTCCAGCGCCTCGATGTCATGCAGCGGGATATAGCGGAAGCCCTCCGGCAGCGGCAGGAAGCCCTCCTTGACCTTCTCCTGGCCGGTCGCCGTCAGCGTCGCGAGCGTCCGTCCGTGGAACGATTGGGCGAACGTAAGGATCTCGTAGCGTCCGTTGCCCTTCACCTTCTGCTGGTAGCGGCGGGCCAGCTTGATCGCCGCTTCGTTCGCCTCCGCGCCGGTGCTGCAGAAGAACACCGCGTCCGCATGGCTGTTGTCCGTCAGCAGCTTCGCCGCCGCTTCCTGGTTCGGGATATGGAACAGGTTGGAGACGTGCCACAGCTCGCCGAGCTGCTTCACGAGCGCGTCCTTCACCGGCTTCGGCGCATGGCCGAGGTTCGTCACCGCGATGCCGCACATGAAGTCCAGATATTGGTTGCCCTGGTCGTCCCACAGCCAGCTCCCTTCGCCCTTCACGAGCGCGATCGGATATCTGGCGTACGTCGGGAACAGCGAGCTGCCCTCGTTTGCCGCCTGCTTGTTCGTGTCGCTCATCTTACGTTCACCCTCTCGTCGAAAATAAAAGCTTACCCGTGCTGCACGATCCGCGTGCCGATGCCGCCTTCGAGCACGGCCTTGGCGAGCACGCCCGGCATGTCGCCGTTCACGATGACGACTTCCTTCACGTCGCCCTGGATGCAGGCGATCGCCGCGCGCACCTTCGGGATCATGCCGCCGTAGATCTCGCCGCTCGCGATCATCGCTTCGATCTCGTCCACCGTGACGGACGGCAGCACCCGTTTCTCGCCGTCCACCGTCTTCAGGATGCCCGGCACGTCCGTCACGACGATCATCCGCTCGACGCCGAGATGGGACGCAACGGCGCCCGCCGCCGTATCCGCGTTGATGTTATAGCGCTGCGCCTCCTCATCGATGCCGATCGGCGCGATGACCGGGATATAGCCCATGGCCATGACGCCTTCGATGAGCGCCGCGTTCACCTGCGTCACGTCGCCGACGAAGCCGATCTCCGCCGCGTTGGCCACCGGCCGCGCCTGAATCAGCTGGCCGTCCACGCCGGAGAGGCCGAGCGCCTTCGCGCCGCTCTGCTGGATGCGCCGGACGATCTCCTTGTTGATCCGTCCCGCGAGCACCATCTCGACGACGTCTAATACTTCGTCGCTCGTCTTGCGCAGGCCGCCGACGAACTCGCTCTCGATGCCGAGCTTGCCGAGCGTCTCGGAGATCGCCGGCCCGCCGCCGTGCACGATAACCGCCTTCACGCCCCGATCCTGCAGGTCGCGCAGCTCCTCGAAGAAGGACGCCGGCAGCGCCGCCAGCGTGCTTCCTCCGCATTTCATCACAAACCGCGTATCCATGTATCGTCCGTCCCCTTCCGCGGTCAAGTCCGGTACGCCGCATTGATGCGGACGTAATCGTAAGTCAAGTCGCAGCCCCATGCCGTGGCCGACCCTTCGCCCATATGCAGGTCCACGTGGATGACGACCGTGTCGCCCTTCAAATACTCCAGCGCCGCGTCCTCGTCGAACGCGACCGGCCGGGATTGCGCCAGCGTCGCGATCGGGCCGAGCGCAATGTCGACCGTCTCCGGATCGACCGGCACGCCCGCGCGGCCGACCGCCGCGATGATGCGGCCCCAGTTGGCGTCGGCGCCGAATACGGCAGACTTCACGAGCGACGAGCCGATGACCGTCTTCGCGATCGCCCGCGCCGCTTCGTCGCTCGCCGCGCCGCGCACCTGCACCTCGACGAGCTTCGTCGCGCCTTCGCCGTCGCGCGCGATCGCCTTCGCCAGCACCTCGCAGACATAGCGAAGCCCTTCCGCGAACGCGGCCAGGCCGGGATGCCCTTCCGTCAGCTCGTCGTTGCCGGCGAAGCCGCTCGCCATCGCGACCAGCATGTCGTTGGTGCTCGTGTCGCCGTCGACCGTGATCATGTTGAACGTCAAGTCCGTCGCCTGGCGGAGCAGCTTGTGCAGCAGCTCGCTGCCGATCGCCGCGTCCGTCGTGACGAAGCCGAGCATCGTCGCCATGTTGGGATGGATCATGCCGCTGCCCTTGGACGCGCCGGCGATATGTACGGTTTGCCCGTCCACGGTTACTGCGACGCACGCTTCCTTCTTCACGAGGTCCGTCGTCAGGATCGCCTGGCAGAAATCATCCGCCGCCTCATACGAATCGCCGAGCCGCGCCGGCAGCTCCGCGATGCCGCCGCGCACGCGGTCCATCTTCAGCAGCTCGCCGATGACGCCCGTGGACGCCACGGCCACCTGCTCCGCCGGCACGCCGATCGCGGCCGCGAACGCGCCGCGCATCTCGTACGCGTCGGCGTCGCCCTGCTTGCCGGTGCAGGCGTTGGCGTTGCCGCTGTTGACGATGACGGCGCGCAGCTTGCCGCCGGCGCCGATGCTCTCGCGCGTGACGGCGATCGGCGCCGCCTGGAACGCGTTCGTCGTATACACGGCGGCCGCCGCCGCAGGTACGTCGCAGACGATCGCGCCGAGGTCGTGGCGCGTCGTTTTCTTCAGGCCGCAGTGCAGGCCGGCAGCCTTAAAGCCTTTGGGGGTCGTGACCGAGCCGTTCGGCACGACCGTGAATGATGCGGATGCGTTCCCCTGTCCCATGATTCGATCGCTTCTCCTTCTGCGCTGGGTTTGCTTGATTTTATGGATACACCGGCACGAAACGAAGGCCCAGCGTCTCGTCCCAGCCCATCATCAGGTTGAGGTTCTGAATGGCCTGCCCCGCGGCGCCCTTCACGAGGTTGTCGATGACCGACACGATCGTGACGCGTCCCGTCCGCTCGTCGACGGCGAAGCCGATGTCGCAATAGTTGGAGCCGGCGACTTCCTTCGTCGCCGGGTAGGCGCCGTCCCGACGGATCCGCACGAAATGGCGGCCCTCGTAATAATTCCGGTACAGCGACACGAAATCGTCGTACGTCCGGCTGCCGGTCACGGTCGCGTACATCGTGCTCATGATGCCCCGCGTCATCGGCACGAGATGCGTCGAGAACGTCGTGACGACCTTGCGGCCCGCCGCGTCCGACAGCACCTGCTCGATCTCCGGAATATGCTGATGCTTGTTGAGCTTATAGGCTTTAAAGTTCTCGTTGATCTCCGCGTAATGGTTGCCCAGGCTCACGCCGCGGCCCGCACCGGACACGCCGGACTTGGCGTCGACGATGATCGAAGCCGGATCGATGAAGCCCGCCTTGACCGCGGGCACCAGCCCGAGCAGCGTTGCCGTCGGATAGCAGCCCGGGTTGGAGACAAAATCCGCGCCGCGCACGGCGTCGCCGTAGATCTCGCACAGGCCGAATACCGCCCGGTCCAAATAGTCCTGGCCGGCCGGCTCCTTCTTATACCACGCCTCGTACTCCGCGCGGTCCTTCAGCCGATGGTCGCCCGACAGATCGATGACCTTCAGGCCCGCCGCGAGCAGCGAAGGGGTGATCTTGGCCGCGACGCCCGCCGGCGTCGCCACGAAGACGACATCCGCCTTCGACTTGATCAAAGCCGGATCGACATCGTCCAGCAGCTCCGTGCGAATGTCGTTCAAATGCGGATATCCTTCCGCGATCGGCGCCCCCGCGCTCGAAGAAGATACGACCGACGTGACTTCGACCTGCGGGTGGCCCGCCAGAAGCCGGATCAGCTCTACGCCGCCGTAGCCGGTCGATCCGATAATCGCCGCTTTTACCGTTGTGCTCATGTCCGTTCTCTCCCATCCCTATCCTCTCTAGTACCTCATTGTACACCCAACGAAAGGAGCGAGGAATATCTTTCACTTTGTATTATTATACATACATATTCATATAAATACAACGCTAAATTCAGCGGATTCTCATGCCAATCGGAACCCTTCCCCGAGCACCTCCGCCGTGTCGCTGATGATGACGAACGCGCTTGGATCCGCGGCTTTCACCAGGCTTTTCAGCTTCGAGACCTCGCCTCTTCCAACGACGATCATCAGCACCGTCCGCGACGTGCCGGTATAGCCGCCGTGCCCGTCCAGCTTCGTCAGCCCGCGGTTCAAATCATGCAGTACGACCTGGGCGATCGTATCCGGACAGTCGGAGATGATGAAGGCGACTTTGGAGATCGCAAGCCCGGTCTGCACGAAATCGATCGTCCGGCTCGTCGCGAACAGGCCGATCAGCGCGTACAGCGCGTTCTCCGGGGCGATCAGGATGCCCGCCGACGCGATGACGAGGCCGTCGAAGCAGGCGACGGCAAGCCCTAGGCGGATGCCCGTGAATCGATGAAGCAGCTGCGCGGCCAGGTCCAGCCCGCCCGTGGACGCTTTCCCGCGGAAGACGAGCCCGAGCCCCGCCCCGACGCCGATGCCGCCGTAGATGGATGCCAGCATGGCGTTGTCCGTGAGCGGCTTCCAGTCCGACGTGACGAGCACGAACAGCGGCAGCACGAACGAGCCGAGAGCCGTCTTCAGTGCAAAGCGCCTGCCCAGCAGCCAGAGACCGACGAAGAACAGCGGCACGTTGAGCGCCCACTGCGTGTACGCCGGCGGAATGCCGGTCATGTAATGCACCAGAATTGAAATGCCCGAGACGCCGCCGGACGCGATGCCGAGCGGCACGAGGAACATGTTAAAGCTGACCGCGATGAGGAACGAGCCGGCGAGCAGCAGCAGCACGCTGACCAGCGCCTCCGTCTTGGCGCCCATGCTCCCGGCGGTTCGGCGCTTCTTCGCGCTCGCGGCGGGTGTCCTCTGGCCTGGCGCTGGCCGCTTCGCTTCTTCCGCTTCCCGCTCCTTCGCCGGCTGCCGGGTTTCCTCCTCCGGCCGCCGCTCTTCCTCCCGCCGCCGTCCCTGCTCCTGCCGATAATCCGTATGAATGCTCATATGTATCTCTCCTTTTCGGTTGCCGCCGCTGCAGCACTGGCACCTGGCGCGGGCGGATTGCTGCTTTGCCGGGCCTCCCCTTTACCGCGGCTACGCGTTTCCGGGCACAGCAAAAAGAGTTCCAACCTTTATCAGTGTCGGAACTCTTTGTCTGGACTATGCATGCATCGGGACGCTTAGTTGTTGTCCTCGTGGCGAATGCGGCTGCGCAGGTAGCCGTCGATGAATGCGTCGAGATCGCCGTCCATCACCGCGCCTACGTTGCCGGTTTCCACCGAGGTCCGGTGGTCCTTCACCATGCTGTACGGATGGAACACGTAGGAGCGGATCTGACTGCCCCAGGCGATGTCGGATTGTTCGCCGCGGATTTCCGCGAGATGTTTTTGCTGTTCTTCGATCTTGCGCTCGTACAGCTTGGACCGGAGCATCTGCATCGCGCGCTCCCGGTTCTGGATCTGCGAACGCTGCGTCTGGCAGGCGACCACGATGCCGGTGGGAATGTGCGTGATCCGGATGGCCGACTCCGTCTTATTGATGTGCTGGCCGCCCGCGCCGCTCGAGCGGTACGTGTCGACCTTCAAGTCTTCGCTGCGGATCTCGATCTCGATGTCGTCGTCGATCTCCGGCATGATGTCGCAAGAGACGAAGGACGTATGGCGGCGTCCCGAGGCGTCGAACGGCGAGATCCGGACGAGCCGGTGCACGCCTTTCTCCGACTTTAAGTACCCGTAGGCGTTGTAGCCCTTGATGGATAGCGTGACGCTCTTGATGCCCGCCTCGTCGCCGGCCAGGTAGTCGAGCAGCTCGACCTTGAAGCCGCGCTTCTCGGCCCAGCGCGTATACATCCGGTATAGCATCTGGCCCCAGTCCTGCGACTCCGTGCCGCCCGCGCCGGGATGCAGTTCGAGAATGGCGTTCAGCCGGTCGTACGGTTCGTTCAGCAGCAGCTGCAGCTCGAACTCGTTCACCTTGGCCACGAGGTCCGCCACGCTCTTCCGCAGCTCCTCGGCCATCTCCTCGTCCGCTTCTTCTTCCGCGAGCTCCAGCATCGTCTGGAGGTCCTCCTGATCGCCGTTCATCCGCTCGTATTGATCCACGACGGATTTGACGGCGTTCAGCTCGGCGATCGTGCTCTGCGCGCGCTCGTTATCGTCCCAGAAATCGGGCGCGCTCATTTTCTCTTCGAAGTTCAAGATCATCTCTTGCTTCAGATCTAAGTCAAAGAGACCCCCTGAGTTCTTGGAGACGCTTCGCCACTTCTCGCAAATCTTGCTTAACCTGTGTATCGATCATGACCGTCGTTCACCTCAAATTTCGCTTCTTGGGCCTTACCTTATGGTTATGCTCCGGACGGGCTTATTGTCCGTGGCACTGCTTGTACTTCTTGCCGCTGCCGCATGGGCACGGATCGTTGCGCTTCACGCGCTCTTCCTTGCGCACCGGGCGCTTCTGCGCCGGTTCGCTGCTGCCGCCCGATTCCGTCTGGCCTTTGGCGACCTCTTGGCGCTCGAGGTTGTTCTCGACTTGCGCCTTCATAATGTACTTCGTGACTTCTTCCTGAATATGCTCGACCATTTCCTTGAACATCTCGAAGCCTTCGAACTGGTACTCGCGCAGCGGATCCGTCCCGCCGTAGGCGCGCAGGTGGATGCCTTGACGCAGCTGGTCCATGGCATCGATGTGGTCCATCCACTTGCTGTCGACCGCGCGGAGCACGACGACCTTCTCGAATTCGCGCATCGTCTCGGCACCGATCTCTTCTTCGCGGCGGTCGTACAGTTCAACGACTTTATCGTACAGGAACTCGATGATCTCGTCCGGCTCTTTGCCCCACAGATCGTCCTTCGTGATCGCTCCTTCGTTCAGGAAGTTGCCTTCCGCGAAATCCACGATCTCCTGCAGCTCCCAGTTCTCCGGGATGTCGTCGGCCGGGCAGTGCGCCTGCACGATCTTGGTGATCGTCGGCTTGATCATCTCGAGCACGATCTCGCGAATGTTCTCGGAGAACAAGACTTCGCGGCGCTGCTTGTAGATGATCTCCCGCTGCTGGTTCATGACGTCGTCGTACTGGAGGACGATTTTCCGCTGATCGAAGTTGTTGCCCTCGACCCGCTTCTGCGCCGACTCGATGGCGCGGGTGATGAGGCGGCTCTCGATCGGCTGGTCTTCCTCGAAGCCCAGGCGCTCCATCATGCCCATGATGTTATCGGAGCCGAAACGGCGCATGAGATCGTCTTCGAGCGACAGGTAGAACTGCGAGGAGCCCGGGTCGCCCTGACGTCCGGCACGGCCGCGGAGCTGGTTGTCGATCCGGCGGCTTTCATGGCGTTCGGTGCCGATGATGTGCAGACCGCCGAGCTCGGCCACGCCGTTCTCAAGCAAAATGTCCGTACCGCGGCCCGCCATGTTCGTCGCGATCGTGACCGCATTCGATTGGCCCGCGCGCGAGATGATTTCCGCTTCCTCGGCGTGGTATTTCGCGTTCAGGACTTTATGCTCGATGCCGCGCTTCTTCAGCATCTCGGACAGCTTCTCGGAATTCTCGATCGAGACCGTGCCGACGAGCACCGGCTGCTTGTTCGCGTGGCGCTGGACGATCTCCTCGACGACGGCCTTGAACTTGCCGTTCTCCGACTTGTACACGACGTCCGAGATGTCGTTGCGGATGTTCTTCCGGTTCGTCGGCACTTGAATAACCTCGAGACCGTAGATTTTCTTGAATTCTTCTTCCTCCGTCTTCGCCGTACCGGTCATGCCGGCCAGCTTGCGGTACATCCGGAAGTAGTTCTGGAACGTGATCGTCGCGAGCGTCATGCTCTCGTTCTGCACCTTGATCTGCTCTTTCGCCTCAATCGCCTGGTGCAGGCCGTCGCTGTACCGGCGGCCCGCCATGAGACGGCCCGTGAACTCGTCGACGATGACGACTTCGTCGTCCTGTACGACATAGTCTACGTCGCGTTTCATGATGACATGCGCCTTCAGCGCCTGCTGGATGTGGTGGTTGATCAGCACGTTGGCGTGATCGTAGAGGTTCTCGATGCCGAACGCCTTCTCGGCTTTCTCCACGCCCGCTTCCGTCATCGTCACCGTCCGCAGCTTGATGTCGACCGTAAAGTCTTCCTCTGCCTTCAGACGCTGCACGAAACGGTCGGCCGCGAAGTACATCTCGGTCGACTTGGCCGCTTGGCCGGAAATGATGAGCGGCGTACGCGCTTCGTCGATCAGGATGGAGTCCACTTCGTCGATGATCGCGAAGTAGAGCGGGCGCTGCACCATCTGTTCCTTATAGAGAACCATGTTGTCGCGCAGATAGTCGAAACCGAACTCGTTGTTCGTGCCATATGTGATGTCGCATGCATACGCGGCCTGCTTCTCGTCGTGCGAGAGGCCGTGCAGGTTGCAGCCGACGGTCATACCCAAAAAAGTATAGACTTGGCCCATTTGCTCGCTGTCGCGCATCGCCAGATAATCGTTGACCGTGACGACGTGGACGCCTTTGCCGAGCAGCGCGTTCAAGTAGACGGCCAGCGTGCCGACGAGCGTTTTGCCTTCGCCGGTCTTCATCTCCGCGATCTGGCCTTCGTGCAGCACCATGCCGCCGATCAGCTGGACGTCATAGTGACGCTTGTCCAGGACGCGCTTGGATGCCTCTCTGACTACGGCGAACGCCTCCGGGAGCAGCGCGTCGATATCCTCGCCTTGTTCCAGACGGTTGCGGAATTCGGCCGTCTTCCCTCGAAGCGCCTCGTCGGAGAGTTGAGCGATCTGCGGTTCCATTCCGTTGATTTCCTCTACCGTACGCATAAGACGCTTGATCTCTCGTTCGTTGGCGTCTCCGAATAATTTCTTTACAAGTCCGAGCATGGTCTTCCCCTTTCGATGTTACGCCTGTTTGCATAAATTGTAACAGTTTGCGGCCCTTCTCGCAATGTTCGCGGCCCTAGGGATAAGATGGGTAAACCGCGCGGGGACGCAAAGAGCCCCGGTCGCCCGGGGCTCTCCAAACGCTGGCGTCAATCCGCTTCCAGCACGCCGTACCGGCCGTCGCTGCGGCGATAAACGACGTTCACTTCGTTCGTATCGGAATTGGCGAACATATAGAAGGAATGTCCTACCATATTCATCTGTAGAATCGCTTCCTCGACATCCATCGGCTTCAGCTGAAACCGCTTCGTGCGGACCAGCTCGTAGTCGTCCTCCTCGTCGAGGACCCGGACCGCGGAGCCTTCGTCATTGAACATCGTCCGGATGCCGCTGTCTTTGCGGAATTTGCTGTTGATTTTCGTTTTATGCTTGCGAATTTGCCGTTCCAGTTTGTCCACCACGAGGTCAATGGAAGCATACATGTCCTCGCGCTTCTCTTCGGCGCGAAGCATGGCGTTCGGCAGCGGGATCGTCACCTCGACGGCGTGCACGCCCTTCGTGACGGACAATGTAACGATGCTTTCGGAGGTAGAAGGCGCTTCAAAATACTTTTCCAGGCGGCTCAGTTTCTTCTCGACATAATCGCGCAAGGCGTCTGTCACCAAGATGCGTTGACCTCGAATATTGTATTTCATGCAGGCATTCCTCCTTTACATGCTCTTATTATAACACTGTATTCGGGCGGTCTCAAAGTTATTTTCAGTATTTTTGGAATTATCTAAAAATATTAGAGATGCAAGGTTTTCATAGATTTTCAGCCTTTTTATCTAGCCTTGTCATCTCGCCTTGGTATCCAGCGTTTCCGCGCTTTCCGGGCACAACAAAAAGCCCCGGTTGCCCGGGGCTGCTGCTTATCACATTCGGTTAAGCGCGCATACCATGTATGATGTGAGCCGCTTAACAGCGGGATAATTACAGTTTTTGAACGTTAGCTGCTTGAGGACCGCGAGCGCCTTCGACGATATCGAATTCAACCGATTGGCCTTCTTCCAGCGTCTTGAAACCTTCAGCTTGGATAGCGGAGAAGTGTACGAATACATCGCCGCCTTGCTCTGTCTCGATGAAGCCGTAACCTTTTTCAGCGTTGAACCATTTAACTTTACCTTGCATTCAGAACATTCCCTTCATTCTCATATAGCTGCGAGATCACGAGGCGTGGCCCACAAGTCGAATATACCAGAGCCTTCACAAATTTGTCAATATCTTTTTGTAAGCGAATACATTCAATGGGAAACTGGGTTCTGTCTTGTCCTTCATTCTTTTTTTGGATTGACGATATTATAGTAAGAACGCGAATGAAGGAGCTTCATATCCGATGGAAAAACTCATCTCATTATGCATGATCGTTAAAAACGAATCCGCCGTCTTGCCTCGCTGTCTGAACAGCGTCAAATTGCTAGTAGACGAGATTATTATAGTCGATACAGGTTCCACTGACGATACGAAAGCCATCGCTGCCGCCTATACCGATCTGATTTTTGATTTCGAATGGGTCGATGATTTTGCCGCCGCGCGCAACGAGTCCCTCCGCCATGCGACCGGACGATGGATTCTGGTTTTGGATGCCGATGAGTACGTGCAATCGGAGGATCACGACAAGCTGCGTGACTACCTAGCCGGGATTCATCCTTCCGGCCCATTCGGCTTAACGCTGCCGATCGTCAATTTTACCAGAAGCGGCTACGACGAAACGCAAATCATGACATCTACCGGCGCCAGACTCTTTATCAACAACCATGCCATCCGTTACATCGAACCGATTCATGAACAGCTAGCAACCCCGGAAGGCAGGCCGGCATTCGAAAACTATCCTTTTACTCTGTTCCATACCGGCTATACCGAACCTATCGCCAAGACGAAACAGAAATCGCAGCGGAATTTATCGATTCTAGAAAAACAATCCCGCACTGCCAAACGGCAAGATCCCTATTTCTATTTTGTGCTTGGCAATGAGTATGCTTCCGCCACGCGCCACGAGGAAGCTCTGTCCTGCTACCATAGCTCGTATAAGGGCAGCAAACCGACCGACGCTTGGTTCTTCCATCTGCTTGACCGCTTGATTGCGCTGGAAATCGAGCAAGGCCGGCAGGACAAGGCGTACCCGTTCATAAAGCAGCTGCAAAAAATCGCGCCGGACCGAACGGACGCTTATTGTTTGGAAGGGATCTTATTCGAATCGCTCGGGCTCCTGAATGCCTCTGCCGACGTACTGGCCCGCTGCATCTCCATCGCCGAGGAAGCGGAGCAGCACAATCGAACCTACTGGAGCGTGCAGCCGACCTTCGGCAAAATCATCCCGCATCGGATGCTGGCCGAAATTAAACGCAAGCAGGGCGATTTGCCGGCGGCTGTCCATCACTGGATTAAACTGCTTCGGCTGCAGCCGAAAAACTATCCGGTACTTCAGCAGCTCGCCGAACATCTTCTCCAAACGGAACCGGCCGATCAAGTTCGCGAGATTCTGGAGAGCCTTTACCCGATCGAATTGCCGGTTCATGCGCTGCTGCTGTTCAAAATGTCGATGAATGTCGGGAATGCGGCATTGGTCGAGCATTATGGCGCTGAGCTTGCCAAGCTGGACGTGCGGCTTGACCTTCAAGACAGTTTAATGCATGACCTATTCTTACATAAGAATGCCAGAAGCTTGCCGGCAGATCGATGCGCCCAAGCGTCGCTTTCCCCGACGCTTGCCGTTGCGGCAGCCGTCGTCTACGAAAATCTCGACTATGCGGACATGGCTTCCTCAGATCCCGGCGCCTGCCGCATACTCGCCCGGCAGCTGACGCTCGTTCTGCAGAGCAAGGATTGGGATCCCGGTCTGGTCGAAACCTGCGAGGACCTGTTTTCTCAAGTGCTGCGGCTGTTTTGGAAATGCGGTTATCCGGAGCTCTACATGACATTGCTACAGCAGGCCGCAAGCGGAGCCGTCCTTAATCGTATGGCCGATTGGTTTTACAGTACTGGCCAAATCGACCAAGCGATTGATCTATACAGCATCTTGCTGGACAACCAGGCCTTGTCCGGAGAAGGCTTGAAAACCGTAGGGCAGTGGTATTTGGCCGCGGGAAACATAGAGGATGGCTGCTCGTTCGTGAAAGCATCCTTCGACCGCGAGCCGTCTCCGTCGGCGATCGGATTGCTTAAAGAGCATGCAAGCGCGCAAACGTATCGGGAATTCTCCCCCGGATTCTTCCATGTCTATCCCCATCTCTCAAGATGCACATTCTTATAATGCTTCTGCATGAACAAAAAAAGCGCCTGTCGGCCGGGTCCTCCCCGGCCGACGGGCGCTTCTATCAATTTACGCTGGAATCAGCTGTACGTAAACGTCATGCTGTTGCTTTCTTGGCCATCCGCATTCACGACTTTGACCGCGACCGCGCCGGAACCGGCCGGGACGGTGACTTTTAAGCGAGCCGTGCTTACATACGTGATGGCGGCCTTTACGCCATCGAAATAAACGGCCGACTTATTATTAAAATTCTTGCCATCGATGTAAAAGACCAATCCGACCGGTCCGCTTGTCGAAGTCATGCTTGTGATCGACGGCGCCGGCGCTAACGGTCCATTGTCGTATGTGAACGTCGCGGATGCGCTTTGCCCGTTCGATAGCGTGACGACAAGCGGAACATCTCCCAGCGAAGGATTTGCGGGGACGGTTACTTTCAGTCTGTTCACGCTCACGAACTGCGTCTGGGCGCTGATGCCGTTAATTGTAACGGCCGCGCTCGAATCGAAGTTGGTGCCGTCCACATAGATAATATCGCCGCCGGCTTTGTTGCCGTGATTCGGTGACAGCGACGTGATCGCCGGCAAGACGGCCGTATATTCGAACCCTTGAACCAGCGTACCTGTTCCGCCGTCTACGTTGGTTACCGTGACGTCGACTTTGCCTGCGGCGGCAGCCGGCGGTGTCGTGACTTTCAATCGCGTGGCGCTGACGTAGGTACTGCTCACTGACGTCGTGCCGAACGTGACGGCAGCCCCCGACTTGAAGTTCGTACCGTCAATATACAGAATATCGCCGCCGGCCGTTTTGCCGGAATTCGGCGAAATCGCCGTAATGGTGATCGGCAGCACGACCGGAACCGTATATTCATAGCCTTGCGCCAGCACCGCCTCATTCGCATCGTTCGTCACTTTCACGTCGACTTTGCCTGGCGCATCGCCGGCCGGGATCGTGACCCGCAGCCTCGTTGCGTTAACGTACGTCGAGGCCGCTTCCTTTCCGCCGATCGTCACCAGGGATACGTTTCTTACGAAGTTGCTGCCGTCCACATAAACGATATCCCCGCCCGGTACCAATCCGCTGTTCGGCGTGATGGCAGTAATCGTCGGCACCGGATACTGAATGGCCGTATACGTATAACCTCCCGCCAACGTATACATCGCGCCCCCCGCATCGGCAACGGAAACGTCAACCGGTCCGGCCGCATCTCCGGCCGGAATCGTTACCTTCAAGCGCGTAGCCGAGACGAAAGTCGTCCCCGCTAGCTTGCCGCCAATGTAAGCCTTCATGCCGGATTTGAAATTGGACCCGTCTATATAGGAAATATCGCCGCCTGTCACAAGACCGGTATTCGGCGTAATGGTCGCAACGACGGGGTCCGTCTTCGGCGGTTCGTTATAGGTGTACCCACCTGCGACCGTCGTCGTCGTTCCGTCCGGATTGGTGAACGTCACGTCAACCGGTCCGGCGACGGCCGCTTTCGGCGCGGTTACCTTCAAATACCTCTCGTTCGAATAAAGCGATATCGGTGCCTGCAGTTTTCCGAAAAGCACCGTTGCGCCCGGCATGAAATAATTCCCTTGAACGATAACGGTATTGCCGCCATCCAATGGGCCGTTGTCCGGCGTCAGACTCGTAATGATGGGGTCCGTCTTATATTGATACGAAGCGGTGGCCGTTTGCGCATCTGGATTTTTGACGGTTACCGCAGCGATACCCTGTTTGCCGGCCGGGGCGGTTGCCGTCAAATGCGTCTCGCTGACGAATGTGACGCTCGCCGCGTTTTTCGCGCCGAATTGCACCGTGGCCCCGTTTACGAAATGATTGCCTTGAATTGTGACCGTTTCTCCGCCGTTTGGATGTCCATAAGGCTCGATAAGCGCGGTGATTTCGGGAGCCGGCAGCTTCACGACCAGGTTTGCGCCGGGAATGGACTTGCTTCTAGGCGCGCCCGCATAATCCTTGTACGTAATCACGGAATCGGAAGTGGAGACCGGGAATGTGCCGGCTTTCGTTTTGTTGACTGGCCGAATTTTATACGTGAACGAAAGCGAGCTGTTCTTCAGTTCGTTGAAGTCCCAGGTCAGCGTATTGCCGGTTATCGTGGGCTTCGGAATATTGTTGTCCGCCGATCCCGGAACGATCTCGAAATTCGGATCCACGACATCCGTCACCTTGACGTCAAATGCGCTTGCGAGCCCGATTTCCTTGACGATCGCGGCATAGATTTCGCTTAACCCAGTAGAACCAAGCACGAAGTGATGATGCGCGGCGGTCGTCGCCATTTCCTTCAAAAGTCCGTTCGGTCCGCTGGTATCGGGATTTTCGTTCGACTTCAGAAGCGCGATCGTATAGAAGACGATGCCGGCGTCCTTGGCCTCTTGCGCTTTTTGTTTGGCAAACCCGTAAGGATCGTTCTCCGGCACCGTAGCATCCCCGTCCGTCATAATGACAATGACGGGCTGCGCTTCCGGACGGTGATCCTGAAGCAGCACTTCGGCCGCCTGAATGGCATCGCCCGTTGCCGTCGAGCCATTCGCCCGAATGCCGTCAATATAGGCTTTGGCCGCGGTTATATCGGTCGTAAGCGGGTAGGAACCGATTTGGTCGGTCGAGGAATAGTCCACGACCCCTACCCGATGCTTCGTCATATCCATCAGGTCAATAAACCCTTTTGCCGCGTTTTTGGCGTTTTTCATCTTGTCTTCGCCATTGTTTTTGGAAGGATCCATGCTCCCCGATTTGTCGATGATAAGAATGACGTCGTTGGGCATGACGACGTTCACCGGAGGCGAGCCTGTTACGGTCAGCGTCACGTTCGCTTCCTCTTCCGTCGTAATCGCGGTTGGATTGATCTTCTTTGTCACGGTGACGTAATCGTTAACCGCCGCCTCGGTTTTTGGAACCACGAAGCTGCTGACCGCAATGACAATGGACAGCAGCAAGGCTAACCCGTTCTTCACGCTCTTCATTGGAACCCCTCCATAATGATTGGTCGATAAGCCCGGGACTTGTTTCTCTTTATGTGCCGGAGCTTGCCATGCTTGCCGCAGCTCCGCTACCGCTGCCTGTCGATGAAATAAGCCGAAGCGGTCGGCGACTCTACCAAATACGCGTCCCGCGCGCGTTTGCCGAACGAGATTCGTTGCCGCTGAAGCCGAAGTTCATCCTGAACCCGCCGCAGCTCCGGCACGAGCGCTTGTTCCATGGCCAGACAATCGGAGAGCAGTTGTTTCTCCGCCAAGCTGTAGGCGTTCCCCCGAACCGCCATGCATTGCTCGATTTCACTTCGGATGATAGCTTGTCTATTCTGCAACTCGAGGAGCACCCCGTCATGGGCTGCTTGATCCAAGTCCAACTGGGCGATCGCCGCTCCCGTCCGTCTCAGCTCCTCCAGCAGTTGTTCGACGTCGGGCCGGCTCATAGCGTCAGCATCCTATCGGATTGCTTCAGGCTTTTTAACGCTTCCGCCCATGTATCCCTTAATTCGGTGACCAACCGGATGCAATCTTCCGCCGCTTGCCGGTTCAGCTTGACGTTCGCTTCCTGCAGCCGGTTCCGGATAAAGGCGTATAAGTCGAATAAGTTGGATGAAATCTCGTATTCCATCTTTAACGTCGACTGCAATTCTTCAATAATATCCTGGGCTCGCATGAAATTGGCGTGCTTGGCATGAATGTCCTGCCGTTCCATGCAAACGACGGCCTGCTTAATGAAGCGAATGCATCCGTTGTACAGCATCAGCGTCAATTCTCCAGGGGAGCTTGTCTGCACCTGCGTAGTTAAATAATGATTCTGGGCCTGCAACATATCGACACCTCACCCCTTCTCGTCGATAATGGCGCCGACGGTTAGTTCCTGAAGCTTCTCAATCAAATCGATAAACTTCTCGGACGGCACCTCGTGCAGCACTTCGTGCGTGTCCTTGTTCAATACTTGAACGATGATGTCTCCCGTCGATTCATGCACCTTGTATTTGAATTCATGCGGCGTCCCCTGCACCGCTTTATTCGCCTTATTGATTGAATCCACCAATGCCTTCTCGCTGACGGAAAGAGCCTCGGTTTTAGACTTTTCTTTAAGCGCAAAATACTCGCCGCTCACCCTAATCGGTGCCATGCTCGGTTTGGGCGCAGAAACCGGAATCTGCGGCAAATTGGACTGAATATCCATCCTTCTGCTCTCCTTAGCCTAATTGTTGAGAAAGCCACGACAATTGCGCATTGCCGTTCGCGACGGCCTGCTCCATCGCCGAGAAACGACGGTAGTAATCGTCTTCTTTCTTATTGAGCTTGTCGTTGAACGCGTTGATTTTCGCTTCCAAGTCGACGATCTGCTTGCCGAGCGCCGTCGTTAGATCGGCCTCCGAGCCGTTGACGCGGCCTGCTTCCTTCATCAGACTGCTCAGCAGGTTATCGACGCGATTATACATCGTGACGGCAATCCCTTCCTGGCTCTCGTAGCCCGGATTATTGGTGAATAGCTTGTTGACAGCATCCGGATTCTTGGAAATCGCGTCCGTCAGTTTGGCTTCGTCGATTTGCAGCTTGCCCGCGTCCGCCGGCTGGCCCTTCGTATAAGGCAAGGTCGTAAGGCCGACCTCGGAAAGCGTGTCGTAGGCGCTGTCCAGACCGGGGACGCTTTTGCTGAACAGCTCCCGCAAGGAAGACTTGACCTCCCGAAGGATCGGAGAGTTGCTGAGCAGGCCTGTTTTTACTTTGGCCTCCCAGTTTGCGATGTCCGTATCCTTCATGGCGCTCTTCTGATCGTCCGTCAGCGGATCGTAGCCCCGCTGGTGCTGCTCCGACAACCGCGTGTTGACAAGCTCGATCATATCGTTGTAAGCGGAAACGAATTTCTTGATTTTATCCACGACGCCGGAGGGATCCCCTGCGACCGAGACGTTGACGGGAGCCGTTGTCACGCGATTGAATACGAGCGTTGCTCCGTCGCTTGTCGTGACCGTGTTCTTATCGCTCGTCTGGCTGATCCCGTCGATGGTGTAGACGGCATCCTTGCCTTGCGACGAGGCGTCGCCGATACCGATGGCGGCCAAGAAATTCCCGCTCGTATCCGACGTCGATACTTGGGCGGACGCGCCGATTGACCTGGTCTTCAGGATGAATTGATCCTTCGCGGCGTCGTAATTCATCGTCGCGTTAGCCGACGAGGAATTCACCTTATTCATGATGCTCTGGAGGGTATCCGTTGCGTCGTACGAGATCGTAACGGGGGTGCCGCCGTTGCCGGTAATCGTGAAGCTGCCCGGGAACGCAATGTTCGTGCTCAATTTGCCCGAATCGGCGAGACTCTGAAGCGTAGCCGAAGTGTTAAAGCGATAGGATTGGCCATCCGTGAAGCCGAGCGCGCCTAAAGCGCCGTTGCTTGCATTGACGATGAGCTGCGGCGTGTAGCCGCCCTTCGCGGCAGGCGTAAGCGATAATGCGCCTCCGCTGTTGCCGACGGTGACCGTTCCGGCACCGAATGACTTATCGATTTGCTTCTGAAGCTCCGCCTGCAGTCCCGCGCTGTCGTATACGCCGTCGGGCAGCGTGATCGTCTTTGCGGAGTTGTCGACTGTCAAGATAAACTTGTTATTGCTCGAATCGATTGTCGCGCCGGATACCGCCGTACCGGTCAGTCCGAAATTCGTGACTCCCTTGCTGCCCGAAATGACCGCGCCTTCCGCCAATCCGGTTACTTCTACCGTATGATTGCTCGGCGCCGTCGAGGAGCCGGGGTTTACGGACACGTCCGCCGAGGAAGAGGTCGCCTTAAACCCTGTCATTTGGCTGCTGTACCGGATATTGTTCAGCGCGTCCCGCAGCGCAGCCATCTTCGTGTTCACTTCCCGGTATAGCTGGGTCTGATAGGTCAGCAGCTGCTTCTTCTGGCGAAGCTTGTCCTGGGGGATCCGTTCCGCCTTCATCAGGTCGCTGACCATTTTGTCGATATCCATCCCCGAAGCCATACCCGTAATCCGCATCACCAACGCAATCACTCCTTCAAGTGTCCTTGATTACTATTTATATCGATTGTTCGACAGCGATTGATTAGTTTTTTGGGGAAAGTTGCCGTAACCTCGACGAAGACGGTTCAAAGCCCCATTGAGATCCGATCCCGTAAAAATGCGCAGCTTCCTGAAGACGACCCGTCAATTCATAGAACACGCCCAGATTATGCGCCGATCTGAAGCTGCCCGTGCCCGGAACGGTTGTATACCTCTCCGTTTCCCCGATTTCAAGCGCTCGTTTGAAGTACCGCTCGATCCTGCCCAAGTCGCCCGTATCCATCGCAAGCATGCCGATCAAGAACGGCAGGTCGGGATACTGGGGATACAATTCGAGAAAAGGTTCCAGCATCTCGATTGCCTGCGAACTGAATGTTAAGCGCTGCAGCGTGTACCCTAGCGTCACGAGCATCGCCGGGTAATACAGCCGGTCGTATTGTTCTAGGGAAACGCAAGCCGCGAGCGGCTCGTAGGCCTCAGCGAACCGATCCGAGGAATAGTAGAGCTTGCCTAGCTGGTAGAGCATATAGCCGTCGTTCGGTTCTTCCTTCAGGACGCTTTGATAGAGTCGAAGGTAGCGCTCGAATTTATCGCTGCTCTTATACTGCGCTTCGAGATAGCCGTAGTGCTCGATAATAAGTTCACTATGCACCGCTTCTGCCAAATCTTGCGCGAAATAAAGCTGTTCATGCACTTTGCCACCGAAACGATAGCCGGCATGATTAGGGAAAAAACGGACGACGCGGTGACGGGTGGGCTCCTTGTCGGACCAATTCAAAATCCCGACCGTGGCCGCGCGATCCGGAAACCGTCTCACATGCTCTTGCAGCTTTATTTCCGCATGATCCGGCAAACGTTCGTCGGCATCCATGATCAGGATATAATCGCCAGTCGCCCGGGCGATAGACGCGTTTCGCGCATCCGCGAAGTCGTCCTGCCATTCGTGCGCATACACGCCCTCGGCATAACGTTTTGCGATTTCGACCGTACGGTCGGTCGACCCCGTGTCCGTGACGATGATTTCGAATGAGGACGGGATGCTTGATAGGGCGCGTTCTAGCTGTTTCTCTTCATTCTTCACGATCAAACATACGCTGATCTTCATTCATCATTCACCTCGTCATAGAAAAAAAGAGGCCCGCCAAAATCGGGGGCCTCTGCTTCTGGTTGATTAACGGAGCAGTTGCAGTACGCCTTGCGGAGCTTGGTTCGCTTGAGCCAGCATCGCCGTGGAAGCTTGCTGCAGGATGTTGAATTTCGTGTAATTCATCATTTCTTTAGCCATGTCCGTGTCGCGGATACGCGATTCCGCGGCTTGCAGGTTCTCGGAGTTGACACCGACGTTGTTGTAGACGTGCTCCAGTTGGTTTTGGTATGCGCCCAGCGTGGAACGAGCCGTATTAACCGTTTCGATTGCCTGATCAACCAAACCGCCTTCAGTTACGGCGCCGGCTGCGTCCGTCAATCCAGTCAGACCCAGGGTGCTGATATCGATCGTGGCGAAATCGACGACCACTTGGTCGGCTGCGTTGCCGCCTGTTTGAATCGTGATGTTACCGCCCGATCCGTCAAGCAGCGTGATGCCGTTGAATTTAAAGTTCGTTGCAATGTCCGTAATGGCCGTGTTCAGCTTTTGGTACTCGGTGTCCATAGCCGCGATGTCGGTTGCGTTGTACGTACCGTTGGAAGCTTGAACCGACAGTTCTTTCATGCGCGTCAGCATGTCGGACACTTCGTTCATCGCGCCTTCAGCCGCTTGAACCATGGAGATGCCGTCTTGCGCGTTGCGCATGCCTTGGTTCATCGATTTGATTTGGGAACGCATTTTCTCGGAGATCGAGAGGCCTGCAGCGTCGTCGGCAGCGCGGTTAATCCGGTAGCCGGAAGACAGCTTTTCGCTGGACTTGCCTTGTTGGATGTTGTTGAACACCAGATTGCGGTGCGAGTTCATCGCATTGAGGTTGTGGTTGATAATCATTGCTTTTCCTCCTTGAAATGTTGAGTTCCACTTCCTTGTGGAGCAGGGCGTTTCGCCCTACATGATCTATATCGGAGGTCGCACGTGCTTTCTTAATAGCCCATGAGGGAAATTTTCGTGCGATCTCATCTTTTATCGCGTTGTCCGGCTTGCCATTCCCGAAGCAGCTGTACGTCCTCTTGAGAAACCAGCGCGTGTTGATTGGTTTCTCTGACTTCTTCGAGCACCTCTTTGCGCAAGATATTCATTTCGCGCGGCGCCTTGATGCCGATTTTCACCTGGTCGCCCTCAATGGCGGTAATCATGATTTCGATATCCGATTGAATGACGATCGATTGCCCCTTCTTGCGGCTCAGAATTAGCACTGCTATTCCCCCCTATCCTGCAAAGGCGGGAATAAAGGCGTATTGACGGCATAAGCCGATCCGTTCAAGATCAACTGCTTGCCCTTGCCGGTCCTAATATTGCAAACGAGCGGCGCCAGCAAATTCAGCGTCGACCGATAAAACGGCTTGCGCAGCGTCACGATGGAGAGGACGAGCACGTCGTCCGGCCGATCGACGGACAGCTCGTTCTTCAAATCGTCGCCCAACTGAAACTCATATTCCTTGCATACTTCGAACGGAGAAACCACGATATACTCGATGCTTTCCTCCTCCAAGCTGCGCAGCCGATAGAACGGACTGTTCGGCTCCATCTCCGCCAATGCAAAACGGCTTAATTGCTCGAACCCGACGATGCTGCCGCCGAAATCGAACGCGCTATAGCCAACAGAATCCTCCACGATGCATAACCTCCCGTAGTCAACCTTGCGTTCTACCGCCATTCCGGCGTGGCCCGCATGAAAAATAAATGCTATAGCTTTCGCTATAGCAACGTTCATTTATACAAGTCATACGTCGACACCTCGATGTCGATGCTGTTCTTCTGCCTGAGATAAATATCCAGCTTGCCGCGCTCCGCGTGGATTTCGGGCTTACGAGGCTCATAACGGATATGGACAGGCGACGCTTCGATGCGCGTGGATGTCTCTCCGGGGGTATAGCTCAGTTTCACGTTGTCGTAATCGGGCTTTATCGTCTGATAGTCCACCAAATTCGAACGATAATACACTTGCCTCGCCAAGTCCGCGAAGGCGTTACGCGGATTCGCAAGGTCGGCCAACCGTTTGCCTTCTTCCACCTTCTGGGCGAGCTGCTGCAAGAACACCGATTTCATCTGGCTGTAGACGGCCGAGCTCCACTCCAAGTTCGGGCCTTTCCCAAGCGCATGCCAGGCCTGCGAAGAATCAACCTCCAACCTTCCCGAAACGGACTGAAAATCCATCTTCGCGGCAGGCTGCTCGATCTGCTGATCGCCGCGCGGCGACGTCATTTCTTGCTTCGCGGGACCCGACTCGATCCCGATCGCGGCGTAGGTCTGTCTGATGGACAACCGCAAATCATTCAATTCGCAAGCGCCTCCCTCCGGAACCGGCAGTCCACGGTTATCTCAGGTAATCGACGAGCGTTTGTTGAATGACCTTCGCCCCCGTCGACAACGACGCTTGGTAAACCGCTTCATCTTGATTGTACTTCATGATGGTTTCCGCCATATCGGCGTCTTCCGTCTTGCTCATGAGGCTGGTCAGGTTATAATTCAAGTCCTGCAAGCGCGAATCGATCAAATCCACGCGGTTAGAGCGGGCCCCTACCTCCGAACGAACGTTGGTCAACTTGTCGAAGCGCGAATTCAGAGCGTCGTAGGCCGTACTTAAAGCCCCTTTATTGTTGGTCGCGAGCGCGTTTTGGATATCCTTCAGCACCTTGAACAGATTATCGGAATCCGTTGAAGCGCCAAACACTTCGTTGCCGGTAATGTTCGTCGGAATCGTAACGCCTGAAGCGAATTTAACGTAAACGCTCTGGGTGTCCGTATCCTGATTCGCGGCATTGGCGGAGTCGTACGGCTGCTTGTCCGTGAACTGCCCGTTGAACGTATATTTGCCATTCAGTGTGTCATTGCCCGCCGCAATGGCCTGTTCGTAAATCTGCGCCACTTCGATGCCGATGGCATCAAGCGCGGATTGCGGATTGGTTCCGTTCAGCGCCTGCACGGCAAGCTCTTGCACGCGTTGAATCATGTCGTTCACCTGGCCCAGCACGGAGTCGGTATGGCTGAGCTGCGCTTGAGCCTGGGACACGTTTTTGTCGTACTGCTCGTTCATGGACAATTCGCTGCGATAGCGGAGCGAATACGTCGTGCCCGTCGGATCGTCCGAAGGCTTATTCAGCTTTCTTCCCGTAGAAAGCATGTTTTGTTCGAGCGATAGCCGCGAAAGATTATTGTTTACGTTGCGCATTAAGTTGTTATGCATCATGCCCGGGGTTACGCGAAGTGCCATCCTGTATCCTCCTGACTCCTGGTCTTATTCAATCATTCGTGATTGTTATCTGCCTACGACGCCCATGCCGTTAATGACTTTGTCGAGCGTCTCGTCGAGCGTGGTCATGAACCGCGCCGCCGCGGAATACGCGTGCTGGAATTTGATCAAATCGGACATCTCCTCATCGAGCGACACCCCGCTGACGGACTGCCGGCTGGAATCGACTTGCGTGGCGATGTCTTTCTGGTTGGACGCTTGACGATCCGCTTCCTGCGCTTGCACGCCGAGCTGCCCGATTAACGCAGCGTAATAATCGTCGATCGTGCCCGTCGTGATCCCGTTGCCGCTGGACGTCGGCATAAACATAAAGGAAGTGTCTTTCAAGCCGGCCATCAAATTCGCCAGCGCGTTGTTTCCTTTAACGGTCTCGGTGACGCCGCCCGTCGTCGCGATGCGCAAGGAAGTCGCGATCTGCATCGGATCGCTCGCGATCGCGCCGCTCAAACGGATGTTGCCGGCATCGATGTTGCCGGAACCGTCGGACGCCACGAAAAAGTCTCCCCCGAGCGTCGGAGGCGTGGTGAACAGATAGCCAAGCTTATGCAGTCCGTTCAGCCCTTTCACGGTTACGGTCTGGTCGGCGTTCAGGGTCACTCCGTTATAAGTAGATCCGGCCGGCAAGGTAACGGTAATATCGCCGTTCGCGAGCGTGTTCGCCATGGCGTTCAATTGATCTTTGTAGTCGGATACGTACCTGTCCCGCGAGACAATGAGTCCTGCCGCTTCCCCGCCGGTCAATCCCCCCGCGCTAAATTCCGCCTCGAGCGTGCCGCCCGTGATCTCGGAGGCTTGATCCGCGTTCACGAGCGTCGTGCCGCCCAAAGTAATCGTGTAGCCATCGGACGCATTCACGACTCTGACGTTCGCGATGAGGGATAACTGGTCTACGAGCAGGTCCCGCTGATCCCGAAGGTCGTTCGGATCGTCGCCGTAAGCCTCCAGACGTTTGATTTCGCCGTTCAATGCAGCGATCGACGCGGTAATCGAATTCATTTGATCCGCTTTCATGCCGATGCTGGTCGTCAAATCCTGGCTCAAGCTATCCAACTGCCCACTTATTTCGTTAAAGGCATCGACGAGGGCCATAGCATTTTCGCGCACGATCTTGCGCCCCGTAATGCTCTCCGGATCCTTGCCGAGGTCCGTCCAGGATTTCCAGAAGTTATCCAATACCGTACGGAGACCGGCGTCTGACGGCTCGTTGAATATTGTTTCAAGCTTGTTTAGCGTATCGGACTGCACGTTCCAATTGCCTAGTCCGAAGCTGGCGTTCCGGAACTGGTCGTCCAGAAAGTTCTCCCGGATGCGCGTGATCGACGTAAATTCGACCCCCGTGCCCAGCTGGCCCGGAATATTGCTGCGCATGGCGCCGGGCGCTTCGATCGGCCGGGACGCAACCATATTCACGCGCTGTCTTGAATAACCCGGCGTGCTCGCGTTGGCGATGTTATGGCCAGCCGTATTGAGGTTCGCCTGTTCCGTAAAAAGCGCCCGCTTCGCCGTTTCAATGCCGAGAAACGTGGACCTCATACTTGATTTCTCTCCTTTATCGTTGCGAGTTGTAAACTCCGAATCGAGACGCGTTCCAAGGAGCGTGCTGCGGATGGCTGTACGTCAAGCTCTCGTCGACCGGCGAGACGAAGATATCGATGGAGAACCGGATGAAATCGAGCGATTGTCGGATCAGCTCTTGGTTGTGCGCCGTGACCTGTTTTAATTCCTGCAGCAATTCGCTCAGCCGGACGTGCTGATTCTGAAGGGCAATGCGATGCTCCGCGTCGAAAACGACCGCGATCAGCTGTTTGAGCGTCACCTTGCGGAAAAACGCGCGGCCTGAAATGGCCGACATCATGCGGGAGGATTCTGTCGTGCGCTGGCTCTCCAACTCCCTGATTTCATTAACCAGCTTCATTTCGGAGCGGATAACGGCGTTCAGGGCGTTCAAATCGTTACGAATAATGGACTGCGTCTTTTCTTTGCTGACGACAAGCAGCCGTTCGTGCGCGACGATTAACCGATCCAGCAACTCTATAATAATAGCGGTTTCCATATTGGTCTGATCACCCGCATTCGTGGAGGTTAACGGCCATAGGCCTATTTAATAAACGGAAACAGCTTCTCCGCGATTTTCTTGGCGTCCACGAAGTACGTGCCCGTTTGAACCTGCTGCTTCAAATCAGCTACTTGCTGCGCGCGTTCCTGCTGGCTCCGGTTCACGTTCATTTGCATTTCAAGCGCTTCCTTGGAGATTTGCACGTTATCCAGCTTATTCTTGCGGACCGCCTTCGTTTCATGCTGCCCTGGGTTCCGGTGATAAGGATTGACCGCCCCGATGCGTCCTGTTTCGTTGATTTTCATATCATCACCTCTTCGTTAATGCTTCCCCAATAAAAGAAACCGATAATCAATTACTTGTATTATCGGTTTCGTTCTGTTCGATTTTTAGAGAACGGCGCGATATTTGAAGCAGCCGCTCATTTGTCTCTGGAACTCAGCATCCGGTAACCGGATTTCGCCGCGCTGGACGCTGCGCCCGCCTTGTTTTCATTCGGCTTCAGTCTGCCGAATTCCGCCTCGAGGCGCATCCTGCATTCCTCGCAAACCTTGCCTGCGCGAATCGGTTTGCCGCACATTTCGCAGTCGAATGCCAAATTGGGAGCATCCTGCAAGGAAATGCGGCCTTCCCTGATAAACTTGGTGATTTGCTTGACGGATACCGAAACGGCCTCCGAGAGTTCCTGAATGTTCACCTCTCGGTTCTTGCGCAAATAATCCGCGCATCTCGCGTATTCCTCATCGATCTCTTTCACGCAAGTCTGGCAAACGTCCTGTATAAACTTGGCAAATAGTTTCCCGCATCGCGGACAATTGTCGAGATTCATCTGGATTCGCCCCATTCTCAGATACTGATCGAGCCCGGTGTCGTTCGGCGCGTCCTGTCGCTCTCTTGTTATTCTACATTCAATTCTAGCGTCTTGCCATGGTTTTATCGAAAAGGCGATCGACTTCGCGACATCGAAGTGCACGAAGCCTCAGCGGCTTAGGAACGCGCCAGCGTGAGCACGTAAATCTCGGCCCCCTGCGCGCATACGCCATCGTTCGCGGCAACGCCCGACGCGATGGCTTGCGCGCACGCGTTCACCGTGCTCCCCGTTGTATACACGTCATCGATCAGCAGCAGGCGAATCGGGAGATTCGCCGAGGAGGCCGGCGGACAGGAAGAGGCTCGCGCCGCGCGCAACCGCATAACGAGTTCTGCCATGCTCGCAACCGCGGCGGCGTCGGCCTCGAATAACCCGCGGGTATCGCGCAGACGGGCACCGCGCGTCTTATGGCTTTGCTTCTCGCTATGACGCGTACGCCTCAGAATATCGAAGCATGGAAGACTTTGCCCGCTCGCCACATATTCCGCCAGGCGCGCCGCCTGATTGAATCCTCGTTCCATCAGGCGCTCCCCGCTTACGGGCACAGGCACAATTCCGTCGAAGGCCATCCCTCGTTGATGCCGCGACATCTCCGCCTGCATGGCATGGCAAGCCGCGTTCAGCATTTCGCCCAGCACCGGCTCGAGCGCCTCGTGACCGCTGTACTTGTACAGCGCGATCCATTCCCGGATCGTCGCGTCGTACCGGACGGCCGACCGGTTCGCGACGAACGCCGTCCGCGTCCGGCGCACGCAGTCGGGGCACCGTTCCGGCCGGCCGCATACGGGGCAGTACACCCGGGCGATCCATGGGATGGACCGGATGCACCGCTTGCACAAGGAGCTTAGCGCTCCCTGCCCTCCCGGCTCGCAGCGGGCTCCGCAAACGACGCAGCCGCTTCCGCCGGCGGCCAGCAAAGAGGTGAACAGCGGGAAGGCTTTGCGGATCGACTGCCACAGCTCGCTAATCGTCACGGCTCGCTCACCGCCCTTCCCCATCGAGCAAGTACCCGCGGCGCCGGGCGATGCGGTTCATGCTCCGAATCTGGGCGATGGCCGTCTGTTGGGCGCGCGTGCGCTCCGGCGCGCAAAAGTAGACGCGCCCCGCGGGATCGTCCTTCGACCTGCCGGCGCGGCCGGCCATCTGGATGAGCGAGGCGTCGTCGAACAGCTTGCCGTCCGCGTCGAGAATGAACACGTCGCTCTTCGGCACGGTGACGCCCCGCTCCAGGATGGTTGTCGTGACGAGCAGCCGGATGGCGCGGGCCCTGAATTGCCGCACCTTCTCCGCGCGGTCGGGGTCCTGCGACGACGTGCCCGCGACGGAGACGGACGGGAACGCGCGCCGCAGCCGCGCGACGAGCGGCTCGACGTCGCGGATCTGCTGGACGAACACGAACAGCTGCGCGCCGCGCTCGAGCGACCGCCCAAGCGCGGCGGCCAAGGTCCGCGGAATGCCGCGCAGCAGCAGCTTCCGCACGGGCGGGATGCGGAGCAGCGCCGGCACGGGCAGCGGATGCCGGTGAAACCGCACGGGCACCCGCACATGCGCCAGCCGGCCGAGCCTGGCCTCCAAGCGGAGCGATGCCGGCGGCGTCGCCGACAGCAGCACGTGGGCGCCGTGCGGCGCACGAACGCGCTCGGCGGCGAAGTGCAGCATCGGATCGCCGTGATACGGGAACGCGTCGATCTCGTCGACGATGACCAGCTCGAAGCCTTCGCAGAAGCGGAACAGCTGATGCGTCGTGGCCAGCGTGATGTCGCCCTGCTCCCAGCGCTGCTCGCTGCCGCCGTAGAGCGTGACGACGGCCGCGTTCGGAAACGCCTTGCGGATCCGCGGGTCCAGCTCGAGCACGACGTCCCGCCGGGGCGTCGCGATGAGCGCCCGTCCGCCCCGGGCGAGGCAGGACTCGACCAGCGGGAAGATCATTTCCGTCTTGCCCGCGCCCGTCACCGCCCAAAGCAGAAACCGGCGGCGCTTCGATGCGCGCTTGCCGGGAGGCGCGTTGATGTAGGCGAGCGCCGCGGAGGCCGCCGCCGTCTGGGCCGGGCTGAGGCCCCAGGCGGCCAGGTTCGGGGCGGGCGGGTGCGGCGGCCCGGCGGGCGCTTGGGCCTCGCCGGGCGAGGCCGCCGGCGGGCGCGAGCCCGGGGGCTGCGCGGGCGCGGGCGGGTG